>JAOZNE010000047.1:0-11483 GCA_029933955.1 Phycisphaerae bacterium | reverse complement strand
AGGTCTTATCTGGACAGAGAGCTTTGGCGTATTTGTTTTGTAATCTTTTCCCAGTCAACCAGTTAACCAATCAACCAGTCAACCAGTTAACTAATCAACCAGTCAACAACCCCGCGGTTGGATTGCTGAAAATCGGTCAGTTTGAGTAAAAAACAAAGTTTACCGTGAAGTTTTTTGTTTTTTCTTTCGTGTTTTTCGCCGTTTTAAATATCTGTGTCTATCTGTGTTTATCCGTGGTTCTTGTTTTTGTGTGAACGGTTACAAAATACCCAATTTCCAAACACCCAACGCCCATTGAATGCCCAGGTTCCAATGTCCATTGAATACCCAATGCCTATGCTACGGGATAATTCCACTCCAAGTTGGCGGGCCTTGGTTCCGATGAATACTTGACCAATCGACGGTTCCGCTGCGCAATGGCGGGCCTGGCTTTTCTGTTACCAAACGCATTGGAGATATTTTCATGAAGAATAAAAAACAAGGTCGGCCTGGCTTGACAGGGCTGATGTGTGTGGTGCTATTGCTGATAGCCTCCCGCGGCATGGCAGGCCGGCAGAGCAGCTCTACTGTGTATCAGGTTACCTATGCTGACAGGCGGATCGTGAACCTCCCAGCCCCGCCCGGTACGAACGAGGGCGTACTGCTGGTTACGCGGATTTCGACCACTCGCTCTGCCCTGCCCAGCTACGAGACCACCAGCACTGGCAACGCTCCGATCGAGCAGCTAAACCCCGCCAGGACGGTCGAGCAGCAGATGCGATGGGACGGCAAGGCCTGGGTGGCGGGAAACAAGCCAAGCAAAGCCAGGCCAACGGTGCAGTGGCAAAAGCCGCAAAGCCGTACCGCGGTGCAAGTACAGAATGTCCTGCTGTGGGTAACCGAGTCTGGCAACAAAATCAGAATCGCCCAGGCCAGGCTGGACCAGGCCAAGGGGCCCCAGGCGATTGCCCTCGCCCTGCGTGACATCCAACAGGCCCTCCACGCCCAGCAACAGGCGACCCTCGCGGTGGGACAACTCCAGGCTACGCTGGGGCAAAAGGGCGTCGCGACCGGCAGACAAACATCGGCTGCCACGCCTACCGCCTGCCAGTCAGCCTACCCTCAGAGCACGATGGGCAACGGCGATGTCGTATCGACAAGCCCGTCGGGCTATCCGCCGAACCAGCCCGTGCTGCGATCGCGCGTCAGCGTCGGAGGCTACTTCGGCGACTGGCACACAGGCTCGGGCAATTGGCCCTGGCCCGTCGGCGGCACAGCAGACATCTACCAGGAAACGCCAAACCCGGACTACGACACAGGCCCAAGAGTAATCATTAGAGAAGAAAATCAGGCAAACAGGGAATAGGCAGGCAGGGAATAGAAAAAACAGCAAATGACGAATTTCGAAGTCCGAATGAGGAATCAATGACAAATTTCGAATGACGAAAAAAATGACCAGGGCCCAAATACCCCCAGCACTTATTTGCAGGAGTATAGGATATCGTGAGTCTCTTTGTTTAAGACAACAACTATTTTGAAGCGTGACCAATAAGTGCTGGGAATGACCAATAGCCAATGCCCAATGAAGAACCAAGCCTCCATTCGCGCCATTCGTTTTCCGCTGTTTTGCTTTTACTGTTTGCTGACAACTGATTACTGATTACTTTTTCACTCCGTGGATTCTGTTTCAGGCTCGATGCCCAGCTGTGCTTCCGGCGATGCGAAAAGCAAGCCCCGGCGATTGGTTCGTCGTTTGAACCAAATTCGCAAGTTCCTGCCATATATGCCCATGCTCAATATTCCCGCTGCTATCAACGGCAATCGGCCCAGGTGGATAAAATACAGCAAGCTGACGAACCCGCCGACCATGGAGAGATACCAGAACGCCACCGGCAACACGTTGCGTTGCTTTTTCTCCGAAGCCCACCACTGCACGACAAATCGGCTGAAGAAGACGAACTGCCCGACAAAGCCCAACACGTCCCACCAGTCGAACCGCACAAACGGCGTGGTGATTACCTTCGTTATGTATTCGTGGAAATCCATACCAACCCTTTCGTTTGATATCAAACGTCGCTGGATTATACAGACTATTGACGACAAGCGGGCGTTGTGTGTGAAATTTTTTCATGGCTTCTCGTAACTATTGTTTTGCATAGATTTCAGCCGTGTTTTGCAGCATAAGTTTTATGCCCGCACACGATGCCCAATGATAAGACCATGGTTTAATCTCGCACAAGCGGGCGCTTTTTCGGCAGGAATCTGTTTACCCTTGGCTTGATAATTGTGTAAAATAGCTCGCTTGTGCGAAAAATGGGAACCGAAAATGATGGAACAATCAGAGCATGAAGTTTACATTTCGATAGTCGCCCCAGCTTTCAACGAGGCTGAGAACTTGCCGCAGCTTGTTGACGAGAGCGTCCAGGCCGGTCTGGCTCTGGGAAAGGACTTCGAGATAATCATCGCAAACGACGACAGCGACGACGACAGCGCCGACGTGCTGGCAGGGCTGATGGCCAGGGTGCCCCAGCTGCGCGTGTTGGACATGGAACGGCGATCAGGCCAAACCGCTGCGCTGGACGCTACGCTGCGAGCTGCCCGCGGAAAATATATCGCTACGCTCGACGCCGACCTGCAAAACGACCCCGCGGACATTCCCAGGCTGGTCGAGATCATCGAAGCTGACCAGGCGGACTATGTCAACGGCTGGCGGCGCGACCGGCAGGACAAGGGCTGGCGGCTGCTTGTCAGCAAATACGGCAACAAGTTCCGCAACTACATCACCCGCGAGACTATTCGAGACTCGGGCTGCGGGCTGAAAGTTTTTCGGCGGGAGTGTATCGACAGGCTGAAACTCTTCAACGGCGGACACCGGTTCTTCGCCACGCTCATCCGCATGGAGGGTTACCGCATAACAGATGTGCAGGTAAACCACAGGCCTCGCACAGCAGGGGTAGCCAAGTATGGCTTCCTCGACAGATTCTTCAAAGTAATCCGCGACGCCTTCGCAGTGCGGTGGATGCAAAACAAAATCGTCCTGTGGAAGGCAAAAGAACGGGTTAGGCAAACAGGCAAGTAGGGAACAGGCATTCAATAAAGATCGAGTATTTGAAAATCGGGAATTGGGTGCTGTACTTTTCCTTGGGTTTTCGCGATAATGCCGGGCTTGGATGTAACCGGCGGGCGAACGGAATCGCTCGGAGAATTATGACACGAAGCATGTTTATTGTAGTAGACGGAGCAGAAATTGGCTGACGAAGATTTTGCAGACAACACACCCGGGCCTGACGAATCCGAGGCGAGCGAGGAACAAGCTGACCAAGCTGCCGACAGCACAGCGGACGAATCGCCAGAGGCCCCCGACGCAGCTGCCTCCAGCGAGGACGACGGCACGCAGGCTGAGTCTCGCGTGGGGACCGGACCTATGCTGGCGATGTTCCCCGACGAGAAAATCGAGGACCTCCCCATCGAAAAGGAGATGCGGGAGAGCTACCTGACCTACGCGATGAGCACCATCATCGCCCGTGCCCTGCCAGACGTCCGCGACGGGCTGAAACCCTCGCAGCGACGCGTGCTGGTGGCGATGAACGACCTGAACCTCGGGCCTCGCAGCAAGCATCGAAAGTGTGCGAAAATTGTCGGCGACACTTCCGGCAACTACCACCCCCACGGCGACCAGTCCAGCTACGCCACGCTCGTCCGCATGGGCCAACACTGGAACATGCGTTACCCGCTGGTAGACCCCCAGGGCAACTTCGGCTCGATCGACGGCGACCCCCCCGCGGCGATGAGATACACCGAAGCTCGTATGAAGGCCCCTGCCACCGAACTTCTGCACGACCTGAACCTCGACACCGTCGACAAACAGCCAAACTACGACGACACCCGCACCGAGCCTACCGTTCTGCCGGGCAAGTTCCCAAACCTGCTGGTCAACGGCTCGCAGGGCATCGCCGTGGGCATGGCCACCTCTATCCCGCCGCACAATATCACGGAAATTTGCGACGCACTGGTGCACCTCATCGACAATCCCGAAGCTGACATCGACGAGCTGATGAAAATCGTTACCGCGCCGGATTTCCCGACCGGCGGGCTTATCTGCGGACGGAAAGGTATCGTCGAGGGCTACAAAACAGGCCGAGGCCGGCTTTGCGTGCGTGCGAAAATGCACACCGAGCAAGTCCGTGGCGGCAAGGAACAAATCGTCATCACCGAAATCCCGTACCAGGTTCTCAAGAGCACCATCATCGAACGCATCGCCGACATGGTCAAAAACGGCAAGATCCCCGACATCTCCGACGTGCAGGATCACTCCGACCGGACAGGCATGAGAATCGTCGTAGACCTCAAGAAAAACGCCGAAGCCGAGGTCGTCGTCAACCAACTTTACAAGTACACCCCCCTGCAGTCGACCTTCAGCATTATCAATATCGCCCTGGTAAACAAGGCTCCGCGCACGCTGAACCTGCGCGAAATGCTGTTCTACTTTCTCGAACATCGCAAAGATGTAATCCGCCGGCGGACGATCTTTCTGCTGCGACGGGCCAGACAACGGGCGCATATCCTCGAAGGCCTCATCCTGGCCGTGGCTGATATCGATAAAATTATCGAACTCATCAAGACCAGCCCAGACATCCCCACCGCCAAAGACAGGCTGATGAAGCACAAGCTGCGACTCATCGAAGCTGCGACCGTCCGCAAACTCCTGCCGGAAGTTTTCCTCAACCGCGTAGCGGAAAAACCACAAAGTCTCACCGGCGTCCAGGCCGACGCGATCCTCTCTATGCAGCTCCAACGACTCACGGGCCTGGAGATAGAAAAACTCGCGCGAGACTATTCCAAACTCGTCGAGGAAATCGAGGGCCACGAAGCTATCCTCAACGACGAGGCTCTGCTGCTGGACGTTATCCGCGAGGACATTTACGAGATCAAAGACCACTACGGCGACGGGCGTCGGACGGAAGTCGTCGAGGACGCCAGCGAGCTGAACATCGAAGACCTCATAGCAGAGGAAGACGTCGTGGTAACACTGACGCACGAGGGCTACATCAAACGCATGCCCACCGCCACCTATCGCAAGCAGGGTCGCGGCGGCCAGGGCATCAAAGGCTCAGACTCCAAGGAAGGCGACTTCGTCGAAGAGCTGTTCATCGCATCGACGCACGATTATCTGCTGGTATTCCTCAACAGCGGGCGAATGCACTGGCTGAAGGTCTACGACATCCCATCGATGGGCCGAACCAGCAAGGGCCGGTCTATCGTGAACCTGCTGCGGATGGAAAAGGACGAGCAAATCTGCGCCGTGGTAAATGTGCGAGAATTTGACGACCGCTTCCTCGTCAGCGCCACCCGCAAAGGGCAGATCAAGAAAACCCCGCTGGCCGCTTACGCCAATGTTCGCAAGGGCGGCATCCTCGCTATCGGCATCAAGCCCGGCGACGAGGTCATCGGCGTGGCTCTGACGCATGGCAATGACGAGATTATGCTCGGCACATCCAATGGCCAGTCTGTACGCTTCAGTGAAAAAAATGTCCGCCAAATGGGCAGGACGGCCGCGGGAGTCCGGGGCATTAAACTCAAAGGCGACGATGCCGTCGTCGGCATGATAATCGTCGACGCCCGCGCGACGCTGCTGACGGTCTGCGAGAATGGCTACGGCAAGCGGACGAGCTTCGACGAGTATCGTTTGCAAAACCGAGGTGGCAGCGGCATTATCAATATCAAAGCCACCGCCCGCAACGGCAAGGTCGTAGCGATAAAGTCTATCCGCGACGCCGACGAGATGATGATGATTACCCACAACGGGCAGATCGTCCGCACGGGCGTCAACGAGATGCGCGTGATAGGCCGAGCGACCCAGGGCGTGCGGGTTATCACCCTCAAGCCAGGCGACAAGCTCGTAGCCGTCGCCCGGGTTATAAGCGAAGACAACGACCAGCAGGAACTACCGCTGAAAATCGAAAAACCAGACCCGCAAGGCAAACTACCACTGAACGAAAAATAAACAATTAAAAACAGCCGTAGGTCATGCAACATGTTGCATGGCAAATTCATCCATGCAACATGTTATGCAATGAGTTGCATAACCTACAGAACAAGGAGTTATTGCGATGCGTTATGCTGTTATCATGGCTGGTGGGTCGGGCAAAAGGCTTTGGCCTCTCTCCCGACGAAACTTCCCCAAGCAACTGCTGCCGTTGATCGACGGCAAGAGTCTGATAGAAATAGCGGTGAACAGGCTCGAGGGCCTGTTCGAGCCTGAGAATATTTTCATCGTTACCAACGCCGAGTACGCCGACCAGATAGCAAAGGTCTTACCGGACATCCCCCCGGCGAATATCATCCCCGAGCCACAAGGGCGAGACACCGCCAACGCCATCGCACTGGCTGCGGTGTTGCTCGGCGCCAAAGACCCCGCCGGCACGATGGCGGTCTTCACCGCTGACCACATAATCAGGCCTGTGGATTGCTTCGTCAGCACCGTCGAAGCTGCCATGACCTCCGCTGAAGCCAACCCCGAATCGCTGCTGACTTTCGGCATAAAACCGACCTGGCCTCATACCGGGCTGGGGTATATCGAGATCGACCAGAAGCTCAACGACACGGTCTGGAAAGTTGCGAGTTTTCGCGAAAAACCCGACCACGCCGAAGCGCGGAAGTTTGTGGAGAGCGGCAACTTTTTCTGGAACAGCGGCATGTTCGTCTGGACAATCCCCGCGATAACCGCTGCGATGAAGCAGCACCTGCCAGCCTCGATGGACGGCCTGGCCCCCATCGGAGCCGCGGCAGCCAGCGGGCGGGACTACATCAAACTGCTGGGCGAGATATATCCGACGCTGGAGAAAATCAGCATCGACTATGCCATCATGGAAAAGGCTCGCAGCGTGATGATGGTTCGGCTAAACACCGAGTGGATAGACCTTGGCTCCTGGCCCTCGCTGGAAGACGTAGCTGAGCTTGACGACAAGGGCAACGCCATCATCGCCGGGAGTCATGTCGTAATCGATAGCCTGCGCAACGTGCTGGTCAGCTCGGACGACGACCACCTCCTGGCTGTGATGGGCATGGACGACTGCATCGTAGTCCACTCGCCAGACGCCACGCTGGTCTGCAAAAAAACCGACCACCAAAGACTAAAGGACATCGTCGAAGCCATAGAAAAAGACTACGGCCCGAAGCACCTGTAAACCAAAGTATGCCTCTTGCCTAATCAGAGTCCACGGAGTCCACAGATTTCACGGATTTTTAAGGAGATTACACGGATTTTTTAATCAAAAAATCCGTGGTTATCATTGGTTTGCTGTTTTTTGCTTCAACTGACAACTGGTTACTTTTTCAAAAAAATCTGTGAAATCCTTTTTTTAATCCGTGTAATCCGTGGACTCCTTTTTGCCTATTGCCCACTTGCCTGATAATAAAACAATGAGTAATTGGCTTGGAATAGATCATGGCCACAAGCGTATTGGCTTGGCTATCGGCGACGAGGCTGACGGGCTGGCCCTGCCCGTAACGGTTATCCAGGCCAAACCTCTCGAACAGGCCTTGGCGGAAATCGTCGCCCTGGCTGGGGAATACGAAGCAGCTGGGCTGGTGGTGGGCCTGCCCCTGAACATGGACGGCACGGTAGGCCCGCAGGCGATATTAGCCAAAAACTTCGCAGTCGAACTGGCCCAGGCAACCGAACTCGATGTCAGACTATGGGACGAGAGGCTAAGCAGCTTCCAGGCCGACGCCGATTTGGCAGGCCATCTCACACGCAAGAAACGCCGAGCCAGGCAAGACGCCATAGCGGCGGCAGGCTTCCTCCGCGACTTCCTCGCCAGCGACGGGCCAACCAGAGCACCAAGGCCCGCTGACATCAAGCCATGACTTTTTTTTCGAGAAAACGCACAGGCCTCTTGACCAGCCTACCGATAAATGGTAAATGTATCCACCCCATCGGGGCTGTGGCGCAGTTGGGAGCGCGTCTGCATGGCATGCAGAAGGTCCAGGGTTCGAATCCCTGCAGCTCCATAAAACACAAAAAAATCTCCAGCCCGCCTGGAGGTTTTTTTATGCGCATTCCTCATTAAGAACCAATTCGCAAAACTTCAGTTGCTAAAATCGTCGAATAGGGTGGAAGATTTTTTTGGTGCGGGTGCGGGTGTTGGCGCTCTTGTTGGCTTTTTGCGTGTTGGCTTGGTTGGCGAGGCAGTTGGCGGGATGGCTTGTGGTTGGGCCTGGGCGTCGATGACGTTGCTGTGGATTTTCCCGTCAGCTAATTCTGTTTCGATTCGTTCGCCCGGCTTGAACTGCCCGACAGAGCGACGGATTTTTCCGTCCGACCCTCGGGTAACGCTGAAACCCCTGGCCAACACGCTGCGATAGCTCATCGCTTCCAGCTGCCGGGCCAGGGCTGTTAGCTGCTGCCGGGCCAGGGCTAGGCGATGCGACGGATGGGCCTGGGCCAGCCTGGCTTGGGCGTCGGCGAGCCTGTCGCCAGCGAGCTTGCTCCTGCTGCCAAGCCCCCACCTCAGCCTGTCCGCCAGGGCAGTCAGCTTGGCCCGGGCACGGTCGGCAAGCCTGGATGGATGGCTGGCTGTGAGCCTGCGGGCTAGAGGTTCCAGCCTGGCCCGGGCACCGGCAACTCGCCCACCCAGCCCCGCCCGCAGCCTATGTTCCAACTCGTCCAGCCGCTGCACATTCGACCGCACCCGACTGGTCGGATCTCGAAAAACCACGCTGCGACCGATGGCTTGGAGAGCTGCCCGCGATGCGTCGAGCTTCTCGCGAACTCGCCAGGCCAGCCGCTCGCCCAGGGCGTTGAGAGCCCGGCGGATTTCCTCGCTGTCTTGCACTGCCAGCTCAGCTGCAGCTGTGGGGGTCGCTGCCCGCACGTCGGCTACGAGGTCGCAAATTGTTACGTCCACCTCGTGTCCCACGCCTGATATCACAGGCCTTCTCGCCCGGGCTATCGCGCGGGCCAGGGGTTCCTCGTTGAAGGCCCAGAGGTCTTCCAGGCTGCCACCGCCCCGGGCGATGATGATGGTGTCGATGTCGAATTTTTCCGCGTTGGCTCCCAGCAGGTCCACGCCTTCTGCCAGGGCTTCGGCTGCTCCCTGACCCTGGACGGGAGCGGGATACAAAAAAACTTTCGCCCCGGGCCAACGTCGCCGCAGTGTCCGCTGGATGTCGCGCACCGCCGCGCCTGTGGCGCTGGTTACCAAGCCGATGCCTCGCGGGAATCGGCTGGGGGGGCTTTTGCGTGCCTGGTCGAATAGCCCCTCTTTTTCCAGTTTATCTTTGAGTTGACGAAAGGCCAGGTCCAACGCCCCAGCCCCGGCTGGGGTTATCCGCTCGACGTATAATTGCAGCTTGCCCTGGGCGTCGTAGACGTCCACCTTGCCGCGGACGACGACCTCCATGCCGTCGGCGGGCCTGAACTTCAGCCTCGCAGCCCGGGCCTTCCACATAGCGGCACCGATGGAAGCCCCGGCGTCTTTCAGGCTGAAATACAAGTGTCCCGAAGCGGGCGTCGAGAGATTGCTGATCTCCCCCGCTACGGTTACCGTCGCGGGAAACGCCTCAGCCAGGGCACCTTTCACCCTGCCCAGCAAGGCTGAGACCGTAAGGGCAGGGCTGGCTGGGGCGCTGGAACCCACCGCTGGGCTCGGTCGAGGCCCACGGGCCTGGTTCGGGTCGAACAAAGTTTTGCGTTTAGCTGACATAGCTTCTATGTTCGCAGCTTTTGTCGCATTTGCCGTTCCCAGTCAGACTCCGTTGCCTTCAAGAATTCCGAGAAGGAGGAAAAGTCTTCTTTCCGTTGCTCGTATTCAGTAATGATTTCTTCCTGAATATGTCGCTTCATTTCAACACAATCAAATGTCTTCGTTTTCGTCCTCATAGGTCATCTCCAGAGGGCTACGGATTTCAATCTGCTGGTAGCCATTTAGCAGATTGATAGCATTGTATTTATGAATTCTGTCGTAGTTGACAATATGCTTGAAGTTCCAGCTTAGTACCAGGTCTGCCCCAGCCGATGTTGCTGTAGCTACATGGACAGCATCGTCTCGCGAGGCCTGACCCAAAATACCCGCCTCGATATACGCATTTGCCTAGGTATCAATCTCGGGGCTTTCCTCGATATATTCCACCGAATCGGAGTCAAGCGATTCCAAAACCTGCTGAATCTTTTGCGGTGCTCGCGAAACTTCGCGTAAAATCATTTGTGACACCAAGACAATAAAGTCGCCCACTTTCACTCGCTCGAAAAAGCGACGACTTGGCTCGGAAAATTCCTCGTCCCATGTACCACCAAAGACCGAAGTGTCGACACATACGCGAATTCTATGCATTGCTCAATTCCTATGTATATGCTACTGGCTTTTGGTGAATAAGTCAAATCGCCGGGTGGTGAAAAGGCCACAGCCGGGGGCGGCTGTGCTACGTGTTTTGTTATCCGCAAGAAAAAGTGTGGCATGGTTTGGGGTTGGCGGGTATTATACCTCGGTCGTGTGGAGCTGGCAGGTGGCCTACTTGCCGGTAGCGACGTCGGGTCCTCTGCAACGCTGGGACGTGAACTTGGTCAGGTCCGGAAGGAAGCAGCCATAAGCGAATCTACAGTGTGTGCCGGAGATCGCCCGGCGGAGTTGCCGGCAAGCAGGCCATCGCTGGCAAACAGGAGTCCACGGATTTTTTAACAGAAGATTACACGGATTTACTTTTGATTAAAAAAATCCGTGGTTATCAGTGGTTTGCTGTTTTGCTTCTACTGACAACCGATTACTGACCACTGATTACTTTTTCAAAAAAATCTGTGAAATCCTTTTTTAAATCCGTGAAATCTGTGGACTCTTTTTCGGTGCAAAAAAATGGCTGGTTATCTTGTATTAGCTCGTAAGTATCGCAGCGAGACCTTTGAGGAGGTCGTCGGCCAGGAGCCTATTGCGCAGACTTTGGTCAATGCTATCAAGACAGGCCGAGTTGCTCATGCGTACCTGTTTATGGGTACTCGCGGGGTTGGCAAGACCACCATGGCCCGGATTCTCGCCAAGGCACTGAACTGCCAGAACGCCGATAGCCCGACGGTCAAACCCTGCAACAAGTGCGACGCCTGCCAGGCTATCGCTCGGGGCGACGACGTTGACGTTATCGAGATCGACGGTGCGTCCAATCGGGGCATAGACGAGATTCGCGAGCTGCGAGCCAACGCTATTTTCAGGCCCAGCCGATGTCGCTACAAGGTCTACTACATCGACGAAGTCCACATGCTCACGAAGGAGGCTTTCAACGCGTTGCTCAAGACGCTCGAAGAGCCACCCGAGCATGTCAAGTTTATCTTCGCCACCACCGAGGCCGGGAAAATCCCCGCTACAATTCTAAGTCGATGTCAGCGGTTCGATTTCCGCAACATCTCCACCGCGAAAATAGCGGAACATCTCGGCAGTATTTGCAAAGCAGAGGGCGTCGGAGCTGAAGCTGACGCGCTGTACCGCGTAGCCCGGGCAGCTGCGGGTTCGATGCGT
>JAOZNE010000245.1:0-2999 GCA_029933955.1 Phycisphaerae bacterium | reverse complement strand
AGAATGTGCTGCGACTTGAACCGATTAGCAAACTCAAGGACCGAATGCTTCGGATTCTGTGGCGGGAGAATGTTAAAGATGTCATCACTGCTGTCCCAACGTTGGGATTTGAAATTCGTTTAACTTAATCATATACGTGATGTTATATCAAAAAACGACTCGGATCTACTTGAACTCCGTCATACACGGTTCGGCAATCTCGATACGAAAAGCCACAAATTCGTTGTGATTCTGTCAAAAAACAGCGGGTTCCCAAACAGAGTCGCTACATTTTGCTACAGCTTTTAAGCCTGTAATTATGAAAAACCCGTTATTCGCCGCCTGGAAAAACTCCTCGCAGCCTAAAATCGGTCAGTTTGAGTAAAAAACAGAAAATTTCGCAGCTCTTGCCTGCGCGAACGCCAAAATACTATCGCCCCCTCTCAAATCTTCCAAACCGATTCTAACTCCGCCGCACAAAGCCCATCGCACCAGCAAACCTGAGGGCGTCAACAACAAGATCGAACTGATAACGCGTAAAGCCTACGGCTACCACGACAAAAACAGAAAAACAGCATGGGCAAGATGCTCACGCTACGGGAGTTACAAGAAAAATTTATTTTTCTATCGTCAGCTCGTCGAGGTGTTTGTTGATGAGTTTTATCTCCTCGTCGCTGAGCGTGAAGTCCAGGGCCTTGGCGTTTTCGCTGGCTTGGGTTGTGTTGCGCGCACCGACCAACGCAGCTGTGATGCCGGGCTGGCGGGTCGTCCAGTTTATCGCAAGCTGGGCAAGAGTGGCAGAGTGAGCTTCGGCTATCGGGCGGATTTTATCCAGCAGGGCGTTGATTCGCTCTATATTTACAGGCGTAAACAAAAAATTCTCCCGGCGGTGATCGTCCTGGGCAAACTCGTGGCCTGGTTTTATCTTGCCGGTCAACAGGCCTCTTTGCAGCGGCGAATAGGCTACCACGCCCACGGAATTGTTGATGCACCAGGGGATAACGTCGTTGTTGGCCTCGCGAAGAACCATGCTGAATGGTGGCTGAGAGCAGGCGAGGGGAACCACCGCCTGGGCCCTGGCCATCAGCTTGGGCGGGAAGTTGCTCGCCCCGGCGGCACGGATTTTACCCTGCCGCATCAGCTTGTCCAGGGCGCCGAAAGTTTCCTCGACGGGCGTGGAATCGTCAGGCCAATGAATCTGGAACACGTCTATGTAGTCTCGTCCAAGTCGGCTCAGGCTTCGCTCGCATTCGAGGATGACACTCTCCGGGCTTGCGTATTTGCGGATGGCGACGGGGCGGCCTTGCAGGTCGTGACTATGCCATCGCACCTCGCCCTTTTCCTCGCCGTCCCAACGCAGGCCGAACTTGGTCATGATGACGACCTCGTCGCCTCGCCCGGCGATGGCCTGGGCGATGAGTTCCTCGCTATGGCCAAAGCCGTATATCGCGGCGGTGTCGATGGTGGTGATGCCCGCGTCAAGCGACGTTCGGATCGCGGCGATGGCGTCGTCGTGGTTTTGCTCGCCCCACATCCAGCCTCCGATTGCCCAGGCGCCGAATGTTACGGCTGAGACGGTTACGTCCGAGTCGCCGAGTTTACGATATTCCATGCGAAAACCCTTTCGTGTTTGCCTGGCAGATTATTCGACCGCAGGTTCAACTCTCAAGCGCGATACGCCAGTTCGCCAGGGCGTGATTGTAGAAATTCACGCGGACCATAATTTATAATCATCCAACCACGTCCAGCCGTCTGATTTAACGTTGGCGTCTATCATCGGCATATTGTCTTCGAGCATTGCGGTCGTTTCGTCCCATGGTTTTATGCCGCTGACGGCGTCGAGGACTCGTACGTTTTGCAGGCCACAGCAGGTGGCGTATTTCAGGGCTTCCTCTATGGTCAGACCACGCAGATAAGCGCTAAGCAGCCCGGCTATGGATGAGTCTCCCGACCCGGCTGCGCTGCCGAACTGGCCCGGCTCGAAAGCAGGAGCCCAAAGTTCCCTGTCCGACCAATTGTCCGCGTCGCCAGGCCTAGTGGCACCCAATGTCTTAAAGGATTCCTTCGGCCCAGTCTTGATATAGAACCCGCGATGCCCGGACTTGAGCGTTACCATCTTGCTGCCCATCGACAGAATCTCGTCAGCGGTTCGCGAGTAATATTCCGGCGTAAAATGGTCGAGCAAATCGGCATTGGCGTGCTGCGCCTTCATCTCCAAAAACTTATCGGGATGCAACATGTAGAAAGTTTCCTCCATCGAGGGGACGAAGATATCGACGTACGGCAGAATGTTTTGCAGAATCTTCCGCCATGGTGCCTTGCCGGAAACAGAGTCCGGGTCCGGCAGCGTCATATCGCACGAAGTCGTCGCGCCCGCTTCCTTGGCCAGCTGGAAAACTCTTTGAAGTTCCAAGCCTTCGTCGGCAAACATTTTTTCCATCAACGGCGGATACCCAAAGTGAAAATGACGACACTGGCTGATCAACCCGGGGGCAAGGTCGCTGGCACTGAATCTGCCGTTCGTGCCCGGATTGTGCAGGAAAATGCGGTCAATCCCCGGCGGAGCTACTACCACAGTATAGGAACTCGACTCGCCCTCCAGAACGTGAATGCCGTCGGCATTGCCGCTCTGCTTGAGCATGTCGGTCGTCAGCTTGCCGAACCGGTCGTCGCCGACGCACGCGCAAAAGCAAACATTGCTGCCGAGCGTTTTCATATTGATCCCGGTATTGGAGACAGGCCCGCCGGTGCTTATTATGGCCTTGTCAACATTGACCAGTTTGCCGGGGCGCATTATCTCCTCAATTTTCGTCGCGCCGGTATCGAGGAAACGGGGAATAATATCGATACACAAATGTCCTGCGACCATGATGCCATACTGTCTAGTACTCTGTCCCACCTAAATTAATGGGTACAGTCGTTTTAGTTTGATTCGGGCCTCGGCTGTTGTGAATCGCCAGTCGATGCCCACCTTGTCTTCATTTCTCGAACATTCCCAGATTGTAATTGCATCAGCCAGT
>JAOZNE010000244.1:0-3016 GCA_029933955.1 Phycisphaerae bacterium | reverse complement strand
GTGATTATTTTTTCTATGCGTTCTTTTGCGGTAAAAAAATTTCTTTTTCGTCATTCGTCATTTCCCTTTCACCATTGGCGGGATGAATTTTTCTCCCGCTGGGTCGGTTGCCTGCTCGAACATTCTTGCTGTTCGCAGCAGGGTCGCTTCGCTTAACACCGGGCCGATTAGCTGTACTCCCACGGGCAGGGCTGGAGTGTCTTCGCTCAGCCCAGCGGGGATGGATATCCCCGGCAGCCCAGCGAGATTCACACTGATGGTGAAAATATCCTCAGCATACATCGCCAGCGGGTTGTCAGCCTTGGCCCCTATCTTAAACGCCGGCGTCGGGGCGGTGGGGCCCAGCAGCACATCGCACTTGGCGAAGGCCCGGGCGAAGTCGTCCGCTATCAGTCGGCGGACTTTCAAAGCCTTGTTGTAGTATGCGTCGTAGTAGCCACTGGACAGCGAATAGTTGCCCAGCATGATTCGTCGCTTGACCTCGTCGCCCAGGCTCTCTGCCCTGCTTCGCGAGTACAGCTCGACGATGTTCTCAGCTGGGGCGCTGCTGCGGTGGCCATAGTGCACCCCGTCGAACCGGGCCAGGTTGCTGCTGCACTCGGCGGTGCATACTATGTAGTAGCAAGCCACGGCGAAGGAGCTTAGCCCGCCGTCAGCGTCGACATCGATTCGGCTGTGCGGGATGGAAACTTCCACGAACTCGGCGCCGAGGGATTTATAGGTCTCGATGGCGGAGTCCATCGCCAGCCGAACGGCTGGGTCGATGGCTGCGGTCAGGTCGGCGTTGTCGAAAAATTCCTTCGGCAAGCCTATGCGAAGCTTGTCGATTGGCTTGTCTGTTTTGGCCGGGTAGTCCGGCACAGCCTCGGGCAGGCTGGTCGCGTCGTGGGGGTCGTGGCCTGATATTACGCCCGTGAGCAAAGCTGCGTCGTCGACCGTTGTGGCCAGCGGGCCTATCTGGTCGAGACTGGAACCGAAGGCGACGAGTCCGTATCTGCTGACCCTGCCGTAGGTGGGCTTGAACCCGACCACGCCACACAGCGAGGCAGGCTGACGAATCGACCCGCCAGTGTCGCTGCCAAGTGCAGCGGCGCACAGTCGCCCCGCCACAGCCGCAGCTGAGCCTCCCGAGCTGCCGCCCGGTACGCGGGAGAGGTCCCACGGATTGCAGGTCGTCCGCGCGGCACTGTTTTCTGTCGAGGAGCCCATGGCGAACTCGTCCATGTTGCACTTGCCGAGTATGACAGCCCCGGCGGAGATAAGTTTCTCGACGACCGTGGCCTGGTACGGCGCGCGAAAATCCTTCAGATATCGAGACGCGCAAGTCGTATGGCCTGTCGTCGTGCAGATGTTGTCCTTCAGAGCTATCGGCACCCCAGCCAATGGCCCGGGGTTGTCCCCCGCTGCGATGCGTTCATCGACAGCGGCAGCCTGTTCCAAAGCCCCCTCGGCAAAGACTTCGTTGAATGCCTGTATCTCGCCGTCGCGCGCGGAGATAGCGTCGAGATATGCCCGCGTAGCTTCGACGCTGCTGACCTGTCCCGCCGCTATATCAGCTGCCAACTCCACCGCGGAAAGTTTTGTGATAGCTGCGTCGCTCATGAATCGGCTCCCAGTACTTTTGGAACTTTGAAGAAGTTTTCGTCGTGTTGCGGCGAGTTGGCCAGGGCCTCGGCGGGGCTGAGCGATTGGCCTGGCTCGTCGGGAGCCAGGACGTTCGTCAGCTCGACCGCGTGGGCCATCGGCTCGACGGCGTTGGTGTCCAGCTGCTGGAGCTTGTCGAAGTATTCCACCATGGCTCCGATCTGCTCGCCCAGGGCAGCGACCTCGGCGTCGCTGAGCGATATGCGGCTCAGTTTGCCAATGTGTCGAACCAACTCGGCGTCAATAATTTTGCTCATCGTCATTCTCCCATCGTCAGGCCAGCGTAACTATTCACCGCAAAAACAAGAACCACGGATAAACACGGATGTACACAGATAACTAAAACGTAATCGCGTTACTACAAAGATATCGCTCCTACGGAGCTGTCCATCTCGCTTACTGATTCCGGGATGGCTATAAAATTTATTGAAAAAGTGTGAACGGTTATGGGCTAGCGATGATTTTGGCGATTTCTTGTCCGGTGTCAACCGCGAGATAATTGAGGAAACTTTAGCGAGAGGCTGGACATAGCCGATTTATGTGGTATAGTCTCACGATGCGAGCTGGGTTGCGTTCTGCCCCAGCCAGAGTAATTATGACATGAACAGCGGATAGAGAGACACATGGCCAAAGGTGACAACATAGAGGTCGAAGCAATAGTAAAGGCGGCACTGCCCAATGCCATGTTTCGACTCGAAATTGAAATGGGCGAAACCAAGCACGAGATCATCGGGCTAATCTCCGGCAAGATGCGACGACACTACATCCGCATCACCCCAGGCGACCGAGTCCTGGTCGAAATGAGTCCATACGACCTGACAAAAGGCAGAATCGTCTACCGCCAAAGATAGCTCCTGTTCCCTAATTACCTATCATTGAGAGTCCACGGATTACACGGATTAAAGGGGGATCTAGTGAACCTTCGGTTTCACAGATTTTTTTGATAAAAAAACCATGTAGTCTCTTCTAAAAATCCGTGTAATCCGTGTAATCCGTGGACTCTTGTTTTTTTCGTCATTTGTTATTCGCCATTCGGGCTTCGGAATTCGTCATTTGCTCTTTTTCCCTATATTGCCTACTTGCCTATTCAACAAGTCTCTGTTGACTTGCAAGAGGTTTTGCTTGGCGTATTTGTAGTTTGGGTTTATTTTCAGGCACCGCAGAAAGCAGGCCTGGGCTTGGCGAAAATCTTCGTAAGCCTGTTTTTTCAGGCCCTTTCGCCACTTCTGCTGAGCACCGATAGCGTATGACGCGCCCATCTCAAACCATGCTTCGTGGTAGTCAGGCTCAGCGGCGACGACGGCCTGGAAGACCTCTATCGACTTGTCATACCAACCAAGCCTTTGCAAACTCACCGCAGCCAACTGAAGCG
>JAOZNE010000046.1:0-11621 GCA_029933955.1 Phycisphaerae bacterium | reverse complement strand
AGTTCGTCGTCGTCCAGGCTACCTCCGGCGAGATCGGAGGCTCGGGCAGCGAGGAGTTCATGGTGCCATGCGAAGCGGGGGAAGACGTAATCGTACACACCGCAGACGGCGGCTACGCAGCCAATATCGAAAAGGCCCAAGTAGACCCGCCAAATGTAGCACAGGCTGAGTCCCAGGATATAGTCTCAGCGGAAGATGTTCACACGCCGGGAGTTGGCACTATCGAAGCTGTGTGCGAGTTCCTCGGCGCGCAGCCTGCCGAGATGATAAAAACGCTGATATACCAAGCTGGCGATGCGACGGTCGCTGCCCTTATCCGTGGCGACCACGATGCCAATGAAGCCAAGCTCCAGGCGACTTTGGATGGCTTGGCTGTCGAGCTGGCGGGGGAGGACGTCGTTCAACAGCTCACCGGCGCGGGCGTCGGCTTTGCCGGGCCTGTGGGCCTGGCGGGGAAGGTGGACAAGTTTATCATCGACCAATCCGTCGCTGCTATGCAAGCTGGGGTTGGCGGTGCGAACAAGACTGATTATCACACGAAAAATATCGTCCCCGGGCGGGACTTCCCGCTGGAAGGCGATAATGTAATCGTAGCTGATATTCGCAACGCGGTCCCCGGCGACACGCACAACGGCCAGCCTTTGCAGTTTTCCCGCGGCATCGAGGTTGGACATATTTTCAAGCTCGGTACGAAGTACAGCGAGAAGCTCGGCGCGACTTTTCTCGATGAGACAGGCCAAACCAAGCCCTGCATCATGGGCTGTTACGGCGTGGGCGTCAATCGCATCCTGGCTTCGGCTATCGAAGCTGACCACGACGAGGCTGGGTGCGTCCTGCCGGTGAATATCGCTCCATTTGAGGTGGAGGTGATACCCCTGGCCAGGAACAAAAAGGCTCCGGAGGAGGAAGATATCGTAGCTATCCGGGCGGGGAAGATTTATGATGAGTTGCAAGCTGGCGGGGTCGATGTGTTGCTGGACGACCGCGCCGCCAGGCCTGGCGTGAAGTTCAAGGACGCCGACCTTATTGGCATCCCCGTGCGGGTCGTGCTCGGCGAGCGAGGCCTGCGGGACGGCAATGTGGAAATCAAAAAACGAACCGACAAAGAGGCAACCCTCGTGCCAGTCGGCCAGGCGGTAGCCCGGGTGCGGGAAATATTGGCTGAGCTGAGAACCTAGCCTGGCGAAGGAGATATCATGCGGAAATTAACTTTAACAATAGTGTTGACGAGCTTGCTGTTTGGCGCCGGCTGTCAGGTCGTGCACGTGAAGGATACCACAGGCCAGGCTATCGCGTTTGCGACTGTGTCTTCCGGCGTGCAGGGGTCGAAGTTTTCTTCCGTGCCCGCTCAGACCGACCTGCTGGGCAACGCGCTGCTGCCTTTGGACATGACTCAGAGCAAGGACAAATGGGTCGCTGTCAGCAAGGAGGGCTACGTGCCGGTTCGCCTCACCAGGCCTGCTGAGGGCAAGATCGAGGTAACCCTTCGCAAGGCTAGTTCGTCCGGCAGGGGTTTCACGTCCAAGCGTGCCCCGTCCGGCAGGGGCGTCTCGGAGACGACCAAACTGCGAGGCTCGCCAAGCCAGGCCAAGCCCGCCAAGGTCGTCGTACCACGCAAAACCAGGGCGACCATTCCGCCTGCTGGGGAGTAAAACGGATGAAACGACACGAATTTTATTTCGCGCGCACCGCAGGTGTTTGTATCGTCTTGCTTGCGATGTCTTGCCTGGCGGCGGGCTGTCATCAGATTGTCCATATCGAGGACACGCAAGGCCAGGCCATCGCTGGTGCCCAGGTTACCACGCAAATGGCGGAGGGCTCTGGTAGTGGGCCTGGCCCGAGTGCCACAACCAACCGCTTCGGCGACGCTATGCTCAAACGGACGTCGTACAACGACCCGCCGTTGTGGATAATCGTCCACAAGCCAGGCTATCGCAGACGCGGCGTGGCTTACAGCCCGGATAACAAAATCGTGATACAAATACAACGGATCATCCCGAAATAAAAAACACGACAAAAATTGTAAATTATTCAAACCGACCGGTTTGAGTAGCTAGTTGATTGGTTAACTAGTTGATTAGTAAAAGCAGAAGAAAAAGAATGGATTCCCGCCTTCGCGGGAATGACACGGGGGCGGTATTATAAGGTCTGGATAACTTAGCTGCGCGGCATAGCGAACTTACATGTCGCACTTGAGAGTTGAATCCGCCTTTTGAAAGTTTTTCCAAAAAATGCCAAAACGCCAAAGACGACAACGCAATAAGACGCTGGACTATGCCGCGTATATCGGCGTTAGGCTGTTCGCTATGTTTGTCCATATGTTCAGCTGGGAGGCGAACTATCGCACGGCCAAGTTTCTGGGCAACCTGATGTACCGCCTGGACCGAAAACACCGCGACCGCGCGATGGAACACCTCAGGCTGAGCTTTCCCGAGTGGACCCAATCGCACCGCCGCCGAGTCGCCCGGGCTTCGATGAGGAACATGTTTTACCTGGCTATCGAGTTCCTTTTCACGACCAGGCTGATAACGCCGGGGAGATGGCGGAAGCATATTACGCTGGTAAACATGGACGAAACCATCAGGCTGCTGCTGGAACAGCAACGCGGACTGATTATGCTCACGGGCCATTTCGGCAACTGGGAGGTGGTGGGCTATGCTATGGCGACTCTCGGGCTGCCGACATATTCCATCGCGCGTCGGCTGGACAATCCGTATCTCGACGAGTACGTCTTCGGCGTGCGCGAGCGGACGGGCCAGGCTATTATCGACAAACGCGGAGCCACCGCTGTGGCGCCGGATATGCTGCTGGAGAAAAAAACCGTCTGCTTCATCGCCGACCAGGACGCGGGCAAGAAAGGGCTGTTCGTGGACTTCTTCAACCGCCCAGCCAGCACCTACAAAGCGATAGGCCTGCTTGCAATGCAGTACAACGTGCCCGTCGTCGTAGGCTATGGCCAGCGCGTGGACGAGCAATATAACTTCATCATCGGCATCGAAAAAGTCATCCACCCCGAAGACTGGGCAGATGAGGACGACCCGCTAAGATACATCACGCAAGAATACACCACCGCCCTGGAACAAGTAATCCGCCGAGCACCAGAGCAATACCTATGGAGCCACCGCCGATGGAAACACCAACCGAAAACAGGCAAACAGGCAAATAAGCAAACAGGCAAATAGGAAATAGATGGCAATCTATAATTTCACCCCGCGATTTTCAGTACGCCCGCTGCCAGGGAGAAGAAGATCAGGATGCTGGAGACGTCCATCAGGCAGGCGATGAATGGGCCACTGGTTACGGCGGGGTCCAGGCCTATGCGTTTGAATGCGAAGGGCAGCATCGCGCCGATGAGGTTCGCCAGCGTTACCGCGGCTACCATCGCGATGCCCACCGCCAGGGGCACGAGGGTGATATCAACTCCAGCGGGCGGATTCTCCGGCGGGAATATCAGCACGATAGCAGCTGCGGGCAGGGCGAGCATAGCTCCCATGGTCAGCCCTCGACCAAGCTCCCGCATCAGCACGCCAAGCCAATCCGACAAGCTGATTTCGTTGACCGCGAAGCTGCGTATCATAAGTGCGGACACCTGGCTGCCCGTGTTGCCCGCGGTCGCGTTTATCAGCGGCATGAACATCGCCAGCACCACCAACAGCCTGTCGAAACCTTTAAGCACCACCACCGCCAGCGTCTCAGCTACCAGCAACATCACCAGCCAGGGCAGCCGCTTTTTTATCATCTGCCAAAACGACGCGGAGAGATAGCTGTCCTCAAGAGCAGCCATGCCCGCCATCTTCTGCATGTCCTCGGTGTCTTCCTCTTCCTGCAAATCCATCACGTCGTCAAACGTAACAATGCCCACCAGCGTCCCAGCCTGATCCACCACGGGCAGAGCCACCGCGTCATATTTCTTGAACGCCTCGAGCGCCTCTTCCTGATCGTCAGCGGCGTTTAGACTGGCAGCTTGGTTGTCCATCAGGTCGGCGACGGTCTTGTCCGGGTCGGCAAGGACGATCTGGTCGAGGTAAATTTCGTCCAGCAGCTTCCAGTTGGTGTCCACCACATAGATAACGCTAATAGTCTCCCGGCTCTCGGCCACGCGGCGAATGTGTCGCAGCACATGGTCGATCGACCAGTCGTCGCGCACAGCGACATACTCCGGCGTCATCAGCCTGCCGATGCTGTCCTCGGGATAGGCAAGCAGACTGCGGGCGACCTTTAACTGGTCGCCGCGAAGTTGGGTCATCAGTTTTTGCGCGACCTGGCCCGGCAGTTCCTCCAGCAGGCCCGTGCGGTCGTCGGGGGGCATTTCGTTGAGGATATCCGCAACTTCCTGACGCGACAATTTCCCCAGCAATTCCTCCTGCTGCTCGAGTTCCAGCTCGCCCATTATCTCCGCAGCCGTTTCGGTCGGCAGCATTCGAAACGCCAGGGCCAGTTCCTTCTCGTCGTCCAGCTCGCCCAACAGCTCAGCCAGGTCGTGAACATCCATGCCGCACAGAACGGACTTAAGCTCCCCAAACCCGCGCGATTCGATGAGTTCGTGGATTTGCTCACCAGAAACACTGGGGATGGAGGAAAGGCCGGACATGCGAGAATCGTCGGAAATTCGTGAAGTTGTAGGTTCCATCTCGTATCCGTTCCTGACAAGAAGCCTGGGCCTGTGTGAAGGTACCCATTGTGCGCCGAGCCAGGCGATATGTCAATAAAACAGACAAATGACGAATTTTTTGTTCTCGCTTATCCAATAAACAATCTGCCGACCTGGTACACGCCTGCTGTTACCACCCAGGCTAGTGTGGTCAGGCCTGCCAGTTGGAACAGTGCCCAGGCCCAGGAATTGCTTTCGCGTTTGGTTACCGCAATGGTAGCCATGCACGGGGCGCTCACCAGGCAGAACAGCATAATGCAAAAGCCCTGCAACGGCGTGTATGCAGCCTGGAGCTTGGCTCGCAGGGGCAGAGATTCCTCGTCCTCATCCTCGCCAAGCGAGTAGACAATACCCATCTGCGCGACGAAAACTTCCTTCGCTGCCAGCGCGCCGATCATAGCGGTGGATATCTTCCAGTCGAACCCGCAGGGCCTAAGTGCAGGCTCCAGCCCACGACCGATTCGCCCCATCATCGAGGCCCCCAGCGTAGCTTCAGCCTGGCTGTGGTCTATCTTGGCTAGCTGTTCCCGCGCGACGTCGTCGGACAAATCAGCCCGGGCCTCGATAGCGGAGCGTTGTTGCTCGAATGTCTGAGCCTGTTCCGCGGGCAGGCCAGGCCACTGTTGCAACGCCCAGAGCAATACGGAAATGCCCAGGATAATCGTGCCGGCCTTCTTCAGATACGCCCCACCACGGTTCCACATGTGCAGCCCGACGCTCCGTGCGGTAGGCATGCGGTATGGCGGCAGTTCCATAACGAATGGCGGCGTTTCGCCTCGCAGGACCGTCGACTTGAGCAGCTTGGCGCAGACCACCGCCAAGACGATGCCGATGATATAAATTAGCCAGAGCATCGGCGCGTGCCATGTGTCGGGGAAAAACGCGGGGATTATCAGAGCGTATATAGGCAGGCGTGCCCCGCAGCTCATCAGCGGTACCACGAGCATGGTCGTCAGGCGGTCGCGGCGATTTTCCAGCGTGCGAGTAGCCATGATAGCAGGCACGGAACAGCCAAAGCCAATCAGCATCGGCACGAAACTTTTGCCGTGCAAGCCTATTTTATGCATCAGTCGGTCCATCAGGAACGCAGCCCGGGCCATGTATCCGCTATCTTCCAGTATCGCGATGGCTAGGAACAGCAGCAGAATGTTCGGCAGGAACACAAGCACGCCGCCCAGGCCTCCGATAACGCCGTCGACAAGCAGGCTTCGCAGCAAGCTCTGGGAGCCAGCAGGCCAGAGCCCGCCGACCGCGCCGCCAAGCCATTCAAAGCCGGTTTCGATCCACCCCATCGGCGTGTCGCCAAGCGTGAAAGTCAACTGGAACACCGCGTACATCAGCCCGAGGAAAATCGGCAAGCCCAGCGTGCGGTTGGTTACGATCGCGTCGATATTGTCCGACATGGTGTGTCGCGATTCCGTCGTGCTGCGAACCGCCTCTTGACAGGCTCCGGAAATAAAGCCATATCTGCGGTCGGCGATGATGGCTTCGGGACTGTCGCCCAGCAACGACTGCAGTCGCGTCGCAGCCTTGTTAGCGGTGTCGATAAGCTCGTCATTGTTGATATGCTCCCGCAAATCGGCGTCGCCCTCGAGCAGCTTGATTGCAATCCATCGCGTCGGCACGCCGTCTGGCCCCACGCCGAGAGCCTCGATTCGCTGCTGCAGTTTGAGAATCTCAGCTTCGATCTCCCTGCCGTAATCCACATGGTGAGGCGTGGGAGGCTCCTCTTGTCGAGCCGTCGTCAGAGCTGCGTCGAGCAGCCTGGCCAGGCCCGTTCCCTTGTGTCCAACCGTCGGCACGATAGGCACGCCAAGCAGCTTGCTCAGGAGCTCCAGGTCAAACTCAAACCCGCGCTGCCTCGCGACATCGGACATATTCAGCGCCAAAACCAATGGCGAGCCCAGCTCCATAATTTGCACAGCCAGGTAAAGGTTCCGCTCGATATTTCCCGCGTCGAGGATATCGATGACGGCGTCGGGCTTGTCGTGGATGAGGACATTGCGAGCGACCAATTCCTCGACGGAATAGGGCGTCAAGCTATAGGTGCCCGGCAGGTCGATAATGGCCAGCCGCTCCTTGCCATGCTTGCACGAGCCTTCCACTTTCTCCACCGTTACGCCCGGATAATTGCCCACATGCTGCCTGCCGCCAGTGAGGGAATTAAAAATCGTAGTCTTGCCCGAGTTGGGGTTTCCAGCCAGGGCAATGACAAACTGCTTCCCCGCCATATCAGCCGGGCTTGTGGATTCGTTTTGTCGCTCAAATTCTGGCATGCTGAAAATTCCTTTCAAAAACTAAAATCGCCGTAAGCGTTCACAGCTACACAAAAATTCACCATAAAGCACATTTCACCATGAAGCACATGAAGAGCATGAAGTTTTTTATGTTTTTTCTTCACAGCTATCCCATAGACGGCAGAAATACGGTCGTTGGTCACATTTTAACCAATAAACATACATGGTTGCGGCTGGGTCGTCAGAATGTCAATCCGCATTTTTTTTAGCTCCTACGGAGCTAAACATATTATACAATCGCGTTACTACAAAGATATCGCTCCTCCGGAGCTGTCAAGCCATCGTGCTATGGGATGGCTGTGTTTTTTCTTTGTAATCTTTTCCCAGTCAACCAGTCAACCAGTCAACCAATCAACCATTTTTTTCTCTGCGTTCTTGTCAGATAGCGTTGACCAGGATTCGCCTGGCTTCTTCTTTTCGCAAGCTCAGATGATAACCTTTGATCTTCACATCTATCGGGTCGCCCAGCGGCGCTATTCGTTTGACATCCACCACCGTCCCAGCTGTGGCTCCCATATCCAACAGCCGACGCCTAATGCCGCCGCTGCCTGTTATCCTTATGATTGTAGCCTTGTTGCCGGGCTTGATATCCGCCAGGGTCGTCTCTGTCTGCATATTAGCCATGTTTTTGCTCCTCGTCAGCATGCCAAGCCAAACCCTTCCATTGCCGAAACACCCGGTAAGAGTATCGCGTGGCATTAACTTTGGCAGCAATTCTATATTTAGATTTAATATAGTCAAGGACAAAACAATAAAAAACAGCGGTTCGAATGACACGAATTTTTTAAGTAATCAGAGCTAATTGCAAAACTATTCGGAAATGTAGCACAGTCGCCCTCGGCTGTGTCGAACTTGCTATATTTCCAGTGTTTTTACACGACCTTCCCAGCCGAGGGCGGCTAGGCTACAGTTTGGCAATTGGCTTATCAGTAAAAGAAAAAGTCGGGTGGCATGGCTATACTGCGGATCTGCGGGGTAGCCATGGTTGGACGGAAAATGACGAGTAACGAAACCCGAATGCCGAAGCAATAACGAATTTAGAATAACGCAGAAAAAGAAGAAACATGGGCGAGACGCCCACGCTACGCTTGGCGTTTAATTACCACGGCGGTCAGGTCGTCTGCCTGTTCCAGGCCGGCTGAGAATGCGTTGACCGCTCGGTGGAGTTTGTCGATTATTTCCTGGCAGGGCAGGTCGCGGTCGCTGCGGATGTGATCCAGCATCCGAGGTACGCCGAACATTTCGCTGGCTGGGTCGAAGGCTTCGAAAAAGCCGTCGGTCGTTACCACCGCGATGTCGCCGGGGGCGAAGTGGAATGTTTTCGTCTCCTCGTAGCTGGCGTCTTCCAATATGCCAAGCGGTACGAAGGTGGCGGGGACTTCGAAAAACTTATCCTCGCTGCGACGATAAAAAATCATAGGCCCATGCCCCGCGGAGGCGTAGGTCATCTCGTGAGTTTCCGGATCCAGTATGCCCAGGAAACACGTTACGAAGCTGCCCCCGCCCAGATCCTGAGACAGCAAATAGTTGGCAGTGTCGAGAATGTGCGTAACGTCCCCAGCTCCAGCTTTGCTGAAGTGTGCGCACGCCCGCAACATCGCGCGGGTCTCAGCTATCACCAGGGCTGGGCCTATGCCATGGCCTGTCGCGTCGGCGATGACGAACGCCCATTGGCCACTGGCCAGGGGGATGAAGTCGAACGTGTCGCCACCGGTTTCGTCAGCTGGGTCGGAAAGCCCCGCGACCTCGAACCCCGCGATGCTCGGCGGCTTGTCCGGCAGCAGCCCGCGCTGAATATCCCGCGCGATCTGCATAGCCCGCTCCATCTTCTGCTTCTCCAAAAAATGCTCCAGCAGCCTGGCCCGCTGCAGTGCAACGCCAGCCTGGGCACCCAAGGCCTCAGCCAGGTCGATGTCCCAGTCTGAAAAATCGCCCGAGCGTTTGTTGAGCACCTGCAACACGCCCACGAGATTATCCTGGCAGCCCTTCAGTGGGATGGTCATAAGGTTGCGTGTGCGGAAGCCCAGGTCTTTGTCCACCTGCGGGTTGAATCGCTCGTCTGCATAGGCGTCGGGGACGACGATGGTCTTGCCGGTTTGCACAGTCTGGCCACAGATGCCCTTGTCCGCTGGTACTCGAAGCTCGTCGACCCCGGTAGCTATTCGGGCGACCAGCTCGTCGGTAGCTTCGTCGTAGAGGAACAGCGTTGCCCGCTCGACCCCCAGCAGCGTCAGCGCGTGGTTGATAATCAGCGTCAGCAGGTCGCCGAGTTCGTTCGTAGCCACCATGGCCCGACTAATTTCCAGCACCTGCTTCAGGTCCCGCACAGCCTTGTCGTTTTCGCTCGTCATCTCGGTCAGTCCGTCAGGCCCTCGGTTATCCACGCCCGGGCCTGGTCGGCCTCGGCGGTGTCGAAGTATTTCATATCCGCCGCAGTGAAGGGCTTGCTGAACAGGGTCATCAACTTGCCCAGGCTGCTATGGCCTACTATCGCAAGCCTGTCGATGTCGCGGAAATGTTTGACGTCGAACTTCAAATCTTCCCACGCAGCCCCAGCTGACCAGCCCTGGAAATCGTGCATCGTGCAGAGCACCCGTATCTTGCTGTGCTCGGCGATCCTCCGTTCGAACTCCGGCAGAAACCGGTCGTAGTCCGCCTTGACCAATTTGCCCGTCAGGTCAACCTGAATCACCTTGCCGCCCGCCAACTCTTGCAGTTCAACACCCATGTCATATCTCCCTGTAAAAAAGTTAGTAGCCGACGAACCCAGCCAGGCCACACCCACGATACACCACCGGCAGCCCGAAAGTCAAGGCCAACGATTACCGTCAAGCCAGGTGCCGTGGTTGCGGTTTTTGCAACCACGTTCGACAATCAAAAGGCAAACATGTCGCTGATGGTAGCGAGAATTTTTTGCAGCGTAGGCCTTTTCATGTTTCCGATTTGTTTGACCAGCCGGCGTTTGTCAACCGTGCGAAGTTGGTCCACCGCGGCAAGCCCGCTCTTGCCGCCAACGCGGGTGGGAACCCTGAACGGATAGGCTCGACCGGTAGTCAGCTGGACGACAATCACGGTTCGAAGGTGTTCGTTAAGCTCGTCTGGCGAGACGATTATCGCAGGCCTGGTTTTGCGGATTTCACTGCCGACGGTGGGGTCGAGATTGACAAGCCAAACCTGGCCTTGAGAATAATTCATGACCAATCTCCGTCTTCGACGACGGCATCCCAGCTGCTCATATTGTCGTCGCCCGCGTCATGGCAAGCCATCGCAGCCTCCGCCCAGCCATCTCGAACCTCGCGAATCGCCCGAATCACAACAGCTCCGTCGCGGACTTCCAGGTCAAGGTCGTCCTGCAACCCAGCCGCTTCGATGACCGTTTTGGATAATCGAACTCCGCGGGAATTGCCTATTTGTATCAAACTTGCGTGCATAAGGCTTCTCCTTTGTATGTAATTACATTATACCTACCAAAACTTTCAAGGGCAACTTTTTTGACGCTTACACAGATTTTTTTTAATCCGTGAAATCCGTGGACTGCTTTTCCCTATTGCCTATTTGCCTATTGCCTACTCCCTATTTGCCTACCTATTCCCGAATTTGCTTGCTCTGCCGGGTGATTCTGCTAAAATGTTTTGCCCTGGTTTTGTGAAGGGATAGCCCCTATGGAACGGAAAAAACATGAGCAGAAATGTAGCGATAATGGGCGCCACCGGCGCTGTAGGTTCTGAGTTTTTGAAAATCCTGGCTGAGCGAAACTTTCCGATGGACAGCCTGAAGCTCCTGGCTTCGGAGCGGTCAGCTGGCAAGAAGCTCCGCTTCGGCGAGAAGGAGCTGACCGTCGAGCTGCTTACCGACGAAGCCTTCGACGGCGTGGACATCGTCTTGGCCTCGGCTGGCGGGGGTCTGTCCAAGCAGTTCGCCCCAGCTGTGCGGCGGGCCGGAGCGGTGATGGTGGACAACACTTCCGCCTTCCGCATGGACCCGCAAACTCCGCTGGTTATCCCGGAGGTCAATCCGCAGGACATCGCGACGCACAACGGCGTCATCGCCAACCCGAACTGCTCGACGATTATCATGAATGTGCCCATCTGGCCTCTGCACAAGGTCAACCCGATAAAAAGGCTGGTCATCAGCACCTACCAGGCTGCCAGCGGTGCCGGAGCGGCGGCCATGGAAGAACTCAAGGTCGGCGCCCGTGCCATCTTGGCTGGCGAGCCGTTTGAGCCGACGGTCCTGCCGCACCCCGCAGCGTTCAACGTCTTTAGCCACAACTCCGACATCGGAGCCAATGGCTACAACGAAGAAGAAATGAAAATGGTCAACGAGACCCGCAAAATCTTCAGCTGCCCCGACATCCGCGTCGCCGCCACCTGCGTCCGCGTGCCGGTCATGCGGGCACACGCCGAGTCCATCAACATCGAGTTCACCAACCCCATGTCCGAGCAGCAGGTGCGGGACATCCTGGCTGGCGCCCCCGGCGTAAAGATCGTCGACGACCGCGAAGCAAGCTACTTCCCCATGCCAAAAGACGCTAGCGGACAAGACGATATCCTCGTAGGCCGAATCCGCCAAGACATCAGCCAGCCCGGCGGCGTGGGCATCGAGATGTTCGTCTGCGGCGACCAGATACGAAAAGGCGCCGCCCTGAACGCCGTACAAATAGCGGAACTCCT
>JAOZNE010000243.1:0-3062 GCA_029933955.1 Phycisphaerae bacterium | reverse complement strand
GCTTGCCCTCGCGAAACTTAGCCAGATTAGTCGATGTGTTTTTCTTACCCCGTAGTCGATAAACATACCAGCCCGGGTCAAGGCCCTGGGTATAGAATGCCACAAAGTTTTCAGCCCTGAAAGGGCGTTACATATCTTTGGCTTGCTCTGGCTGACGTAAAATTTTTAGCAATTCTATGTTACGCCCTTACAGGACTTCTTCGATGGGCAGCCCCATACCCAGGGCCTTGACCCGGGCTGGTATTTTACCCTTTCGGGGCTGCTTGTTCAAAAGGCAGGAAACCCCGCTAAAAAATCCGGTCGTTCACTAATTATGCAGCTTGTTGCATAATGGCGCGCATTCGTCTATTGTCGTGCGATAAATTGTATAACCTACAGGCTGACGGACAATTTTGCACTGTAGCATTAGACACGAGGAACGAATTATGACTTTATTTACAGCTTTATCCGCGGAATGTATCGAAGCTGGGGCGTCGCTGTCAGACAAGCCCTCAGCCTTGCGACTGGTCGCCAAGCTCGCCAAGGCCAGCCCGGCTTCGGAGGGTGTTTCCGAGGCGGAAATTTTCGCCGGCCTGGAGCAGCGCGAGAGTCTCGGCTCGACCGGGTTTGGCGGGGGCATTGCGATTCCTCACTGTCGGCTGGACGGCGTGGCTGACTTCGTCGTGGGTCTCGTCTCGATTCCCGACGGCGTGGACTTCGACGCGATGGACGGCTTGGCGGTTAGGCTTATTGTTTTTATCGTCGGGCCTGAACGCGAATCGAAGGAGCATATTCATTTGCTCTCGGGCATCTCCCAGACGCTGTCCATTCCCGGCGTGGTCGACGAGCTGATAGCTGCGCGCACGAGCGACGCGCTGCGGGAGAGTTTTCTGCGACATGTGCGGGACGAGCTGGAGGCTGAGGGAGAAAATGGCAGAAACCTGTTCCACGTTATCGTGCAGGACGAGGATTTGTTCCAGGATATTTTGCAGGTCTTCGGGAGCATCGAGTCGACCGGTGCGGTCATATTGAACGCTGAAAATACCGGCGTGTATCTGTCCAGGATTCCGCTGTTCGCTGACATCTGGAGCGACAACGCCAAGCGGTTCAGCCAACTTATCGTAGCCCTCGTGAACAAGCGAATCACCAACGAAACGATCCGCCGAATCGAGCGAATCACAGGCCCGCTGAAAGGCCGCTCGGACGTCATGGTTGTAGTCCAGGACGTATTTTACTGTGCCGGAGCCATTGACGATTAACCCGTGAGGAAGTGTCTCGATGTTTGATTATATTTCGCAATTAGCCAATTTGGCCCAGCAAATGTTCCAGGACCAGGCCCTGCTGCTCCTGGGCGTCGCTACGGTTATAGGCTTTTATTTCGGCGGCTTGGCCCGGTGGGTGAAACTGCCTTCCATCATCGGCTTTATGATGCTGGGCGTGCTGCTGGGCCCGTCGGCGCTTGGACTTTTTCACGGGGCGAGCGACGGCGAGGCTGGAAACATCGGCAGCTTTTCGTTCATTACGGAAATCGCCCTGGGGTTCGTCGCCCTTACCATCGGGGCTGAGCTTAGCCTGCATTCGCTACGTCAATTGGGCGGTGGAATTGTGTCCATTATTTTGGCGGAGTCTTTCACAGCCTTCTTCGTGGTAATGTTGACCGTCTACGCCATCACGCGAAGTTGGCCCATGGCCCTGCTGTTCGGAGCTGTTGCCCCAGCCAGCGCACCAGCTGGAACCGTAGCGGTTATTCAGGAATACAAAGCCAAGGGCAGCCTGACCAAAGCGCTATACGCTGTGGTGGGTTTCGACGACGGGCTTGCGATTCTCATCTTCGGCTTCGCTGCCGCCCTGGCCAAGACGCTACTTCTTGCGAACCTGAAAGTGGCTGGCACGTCCGAAGGCATCCTGGCGGCGATGGGCAAGCCGGCGTTGGAAATTTTCGGGAGCATCGTGGTCGGCACAGTTCTGGGCTTCGTGTTTTGTCAGTTGGTTCGCAGGCTGAAAAAACCTCGCGACATGCTGGTCATGGTCTTTGGAACGGTGCTGATAGCTACGGGGATTTCCGTGTATTTTCACCTGTCTCTGATTCTCACCAACATGGTCATCGGCTTTGTGCTCGTCAACAGCCGCCGACGGTCGTTGGTGCATCGGGTTACCGCTCCGCTGAAGGAGATTCTCCCGCTGTTGTTCGTCCTGTTCTTCTGCCTGGCTGGTGCTCACCTGGACATGGCGGAGTTGCCCAAACTTGGCGTAATCGGAGTCGCTTACATCCTCGCCCGCACGGCTGGGCTAATAGGCGGAGCACGCATCGGAGCGGCGATTGGCCATGTTGAAGACAAGATTAAGAAGTACGTCGGCATGGGGATTCTCTCCCAGGCTGGCGTTGCAATCGGGCTGGCGCTGATTATTCAAAAAGATTTCAGCGAGCTTGCCAGCAAGCCCGAAGTAGCAGCCGCTACCAGAGCCCTGCCAGCTGGCGAGAGACTACTAGCCGACCCCCTGGCCATGGGGGCAGCCCTGATTACGACGATCACAGCCACCTGCATCGTGTTCGAAATAGTAGGCCCAATTCTCACAAAAGTAGCCCTCGTCAAAGCAGGGGAAATTCCAGACCTCCCCAGCCCGCCCGCGCGAGGACGGAAATAAACAAAAGAAAATTGTAACGGTTACAGAAAATTTACCGCGAAAGAACACAGAGAACGCAAAGAGGAATATTATTAGAAAAGAAAAAAAATAAGCGTTCACGGTTTTCTTCAGCCCAGGTCGGGTGGCATGGCTACACTGCGGCTGTTTGCAGGGTGGCCACGAAACACCGAACATGACTACCCACCCCGTGTCATTCGTGTTCAGTTGTTTTTACTTTTACTGATAACTGACAACTTTTGTTTGTTACAGCAATGGAGCTGTTATGCGGGCCAGGCCGTCGCGGAAGTCTTGTATCGGGCCTACCGGTTTTACGCCTTTGGTACAACTGGCGAGTCGGTGTTGTACCCATTCTTCGATGGCGGAAATCTCAGCCTGGCTATACACGAACATCGAGACTTCGTAGTTGAGAAACAGGCTGCGGATGTCGAAGTTGCTCG
>JAOZNE010000242.1:0-3067 GCA_029933955.1 Phycisphaerae bacterium | reverse complement strand
CAACCTATATTTCCGATGTTTGCGATTCTGCCTTTTGGCTAGCTGCGGCGGCTTTGATGGCCCGGTAGAAACACCAGCCCAGTCCGCCGATTATCAGGGCGAGCATGATGGCCATCATTATATAAGCAGCTGGTTGCATCTCGGCGATGTGCTTTACCGCTTTGGTTTGCACCGCATGGGTCATCACGAAAAACGCCATCGCAATTCCCACAGCTCCGCCGACCGAGAGCGTACCCAAGGCCCCTGCCAGTTGGGCTGTCCAGTGCGGTCGGCTGCCCGTCCGCTCGGCCCGGACGGTAGCGACACAGCCAAACACCGTCGCCAAAATCGACGCGACAACCCCCGCGCCAAAGACGCCATAAGCCAGGCTGGCTGGCAAACCCCAAGCCAGACTGGCTGAGGCTTGGGAACATTCACCGCCATCAGCGGAACCTGCGCTGTCGCATGTCAACTTCGTCGCGATGACCACCGCACAGCCAAGCGAGGCGCAGATAATTCCCGCACCCGCCAGAACCGCGGCCACTGGTCTGACTGGCTGGGCTGGGCCTGTCGGTTCGTCAGCAGCTCGCAGCGAGTCGCTGGCTGTGGCTGTGCGCGAGCGCACAAGCGACAGCACCACCGCCAAGGCTGGAGCGAGACCCGCGAGAATCAGGCCCACCATCACGGGGACGATCAGCCTGCCCGTTTTGTCGAACAGGAATCCGTCGGGACTTGTTACCGTGTCGTATAAGCTCCAGACGAACAGCGCCGCCAGCAGGGTTGGCACGACCAGCCGAATGTTCCAATCCCACCATGGGCCCAGTTTCCAGTCGCTGCGTTCGTTGGCATGGCGACGCAGGCGCGACAGCCGAAACAGCCAGCCCAGCACGACGCACTCAGCCATGCCGAGCATCGCGATGCCCCACGGGCCGTTGATGAACCCGTCGATATGTTCAAGCCAAGCCAGCCCGCCGCGCGACGCGTAGACCAGCCCAGCAGCCAGGCCCGTAAAGCTGATGCCCCAAAGCGTAGCCGTTCGGTTCCAGCCGGTTTTGTCCACGATGCTGGCCAGGACGCTCTCGGTGATGCTAAAGGCTGAGTCTATCCCGAGGGTAATCAGGGCGAAGAAAAACACCAGCGAGAACCACGCGCTGCCGGGCAGCTGGGCCAGTGCGTAGGGGATAGCCATGAACGCCATGCCCACCGTGCCCTCGCCGACGACGGACTCCACAGGCTCGGCCGAAGCTGCGCTCATAGCTCCCAGCGTGGCGAAAATCGCAATGCCCGCGACGAAGCTCGTGCCCAGATCGCCCAGGCCTATGATGACGGCGTTGTTGTTGATGTCGCTCTTGCGGTGGAGGAAACTCGCGTAGGTTATCATCACGCCGAAGGCCAGGCTCATCGAGAAAAACACCTGGCCAAACGCGAACCGCCAAGTGGTAGGCTGAAGCAATTGGCTCCAGTCGGGGTTGAGATAATAGGCCAGCCCACTTTCAGCCCCGGGCAGGGTCAGGCCTCGATACATCAGGATAAGCAACATTATCCAGGGCAGCGGCACGGTCCAGAGTACGACCTTGGAGACGATATTCACGCCGCGAAAAATGCACGCGAACATCAGCATCCATATCCCGGCCAGGCAGAAAACTATCTCTGGTTTTATCGATCCCAGCGCCCATGGTGCCACGCCCTGGCCCCGCCATTGGTTGCAGAAGTCGAATAGAAAATAATTTTTCGCAGCCTCGGCACCGGCCTTGCCCATGCCCGCCCAGGGTAACTCGCCGCCGTTGTGAAATATGCCGCTGATAGCCTGGCCCAGGAAACTGAGACACCACGCCAGGATTATTGGATAGTAAGTGATGATGACGAAGCCCAGCAAGATGCCCCACCAGCCGATGGGTTCTTTTCGTCGGCCCGCTTTTGCGAACGCGTCCGGAGCTGCGCGTTGGGTCATGTGCCCCAGGCTGAACTCCATAATCAGCACGGGCAAGCCAATGACGAGCATGGCGATGATGTAGGGTATCAGGAAGGCCCCGCCGCCGTACTTGTAAAGCTTGTACGGAAAACCCCACAGGTTGCCCAGCCCCACCGCCGAGCCGATAGCTGCCAGAATGAACCCGGTCCGCGAACCCCAGTTTTCCCGCTGTTCTTCCCGCATTAAACTCTCAGCCATGATTTTCCTTTCGTGGATACGACTACTAATTACCGCATATCTTGGCCAATAGCTCTCGCGGGGGCAAGTTTTTTATCCGCCGCTTCAAAAAAAACTGTTGCCATGCGGCACACAATGTGCTACTATTAAACCATGGCCACATATCGTTGGAACAACGAGAAGAACGAGATTCTAAAGCAGAAGCGAGGGGTAACATTTGAACAGGTTATCATGCATATCGAAAACGGAGATGTGCTTGATATCATAGGCCTTCCGAACAAAACGAAATACCCCGCCCAGCGGGTGCTTGTGGTTGATATAAACCTGTACGCCTATGCCGTGCCGTTTGTCCAGCAGGGCCTGGAGAGGTTTCTCAAGACGATCGTGCCCAGCCGAAAACTTACGAAGCTGTACCTGAGGTGATATCATGAAAAAACTGTATCTTGACGACGAAGAACGCGACCTTATGGAATCCGTCGAACGCGGCGAGTGGGAGTCTGTGAAAAATTTGAAGCGGGAGATCAAAAAGCATCAGCAATATGCCCGCAACACTCTCCGCAAAGACAAGCGAGTGAATATCCGAATTTCATCCCGCGATCTCGAAGCCCTTCAAACCAAAGCGGTGGAAGACGGCATCCCGTATCAAACGCTGATGGGCAGCGTCCTTCATCGGTTCGTAGCTGGGCGACTGAAAGAGGTCTGAGGCTTTTGAGCCAATTGCAAAACTATGCGGGTGCCGTGGTTGCGGGCAACATGAATACATCAAAGCGAATTCGGGCTTCAAAATTCGTCATTTGCTGTTTTCCCCTATTTGCCTAATCGTGTACGAGAAATTTTTCTGGCGCGACGCTGACCCTTTGTTTACATGACTTGCGATACTAACGTTAACCCTGTTTTAGGAGCAAGTCATGGAAGACAAAAAATCACCGCAGAAGAACT
>JAOZNE010000241.1:0-3076 GCA_029933955.1 Phycisphaerae bacterium | reverse complement strand
AAGTTCGCGTTTGTCGCTATTCTTGTTTTGGTTTGTCTGGGCAGCCTGTTTTACGGCAATGGTCTAAAGCAAGGTCAGGACATCGCGGGCGGCTATAGTATGGTCTTTCAGGTTCGCAACGACGAGGGTAGAAGCGACCTGGTCGAGCGAATTATCGCCGTGCTGAAGAAGCGCATCGACCCGTCGGGCCTGAGTTCGCTGGAATGGCGACCCCTGCAGAACGACCGGTTCGAGGTGCGCATGCCCGCAGCTTCGCCCGAGTCCCAGGCCCTGCGCAATTCGTATCTCAAAGCTCGCGAGGAGCTGCTGGCTACCAACATCGAACGGAGCGATATCCGCGCGCTGCTGCCCCTGAATGCCCAGCAACGAGCCGAGGCTATCGGGAAACTCACAGGCGGGGACAAGGCCTGGGCCAAGAGCGTTTCGCGGCTGTTGGCGACGATGGACAAACTGCGCAAGGCAGAGGCCAGCCTGCAGGCTGCCAAGGCGAAAATCGCCTCAGCCAAGTCGCCCTCGACAAACGCTCTGCGGGCTATGCAGAAGGAGCTTCTCTCAGCGGAGGCCAAGCGGAACGCGGTCAATACCGAATACCGCGGGCTGTTCGCTGAGGTTCGCAAGGGCAACCTCAGCCCGCACCTGCTTATGAGCGTTTTGAAGATTTTCAACCAGGCTAACTCTCAGGGCGACAAGGACGAAAAGAAAGCTATCCTGGCGGTCTACAAGCAGCGGGTCAACGAGCTGTGCGAACAATATCCCTCGCGGGATAATCTCATCCGGCAGGTCGCGACGCTCTATGAGAAATGGTCGAAAATTCGCAGGCCTTTGGAAGACCCCGCCGACCTCAAGCGGATGATAAAAAAGGCTGGCGTGCTGGAGTTCCGCATTGCGCCCAAGGCCGGGGCACAGGCCATCACCGACGCCCAGCTGCAAAAATACAAAACCAGCCTGAAGACCGACGGCCCGGAGGCTTTGCGGATAGAAGGTGCTGATTACGCGTGGTATCCCGTCCATGGCGACGGCGAAGGCTATGGCAGCTTGATCACCGCGACGGATCGCATCGGCAAGCTCTATATACTGCTGAGCAATAAGCCCGCTGAGCGAATGATCCAGGCCCGCGGCGAGGAGGTCCGCTGGAGCCTGGCCAGTGCACGAGTCGGGTCAGACCAGTATGGCAGCCCGGCTGTGGACTTCCAGTTCGACGAGGCTGGGGCGAAATTGTTCACCAGACTCACCGGCAACAATGTCGGCAAGAGCATGGCTATCCTGCTGGACGACGATGTCTACTCGGCTCCGAATATCCAGACCGTGATTTCACAGCGAGGCCAAATTACAGGCAGATTCACCTTCGAGGAAGTCAAGGAACTCGTGCAGATTCTCGAGGCTGGCTCGCTGCCGGGGCGTGTCGACCCCAACCCGTGTAGCGAAAACAGTTTCGGCCCAGCTATCGGAAACGAAAACAGGGACAAAGCTTTCCGGGCTGCTATATATGGCTTGATTGCCGTGGCTGGATTCATGCTGCTGTATTACCTGCTAAACGGAGCCATCGCTGATGTGGCCCTGCTGCTCAATATCATATTCGTGCTCGGCGCGATGAGCATGTTCCAGGCTGTGCTTACCCTGCCTGGCATTGCGGGTATTATCCTGACCATCGGCATGGCGGTCGACGCGAATGTGCTTATTTTTGAGCGACTCCGCGAGGAGCAAGCCAAGGCCCAGTCCGTCGCCCAGGCGGTCAAAAACGCCTACGAGCGAGCGTTCACCGCCATCTTCGACGCCAACATAACCACGCTGCTTATCTGCCTGTTCCTCTTCGTCGTGTTCGACTGGGTGGGCATGGAAGAAATCCGAGGCTTCGCCATCACGCTGGGACTCGGCGTGGCGTTTAGCATGTTCACCGCACTGGTCGTCAGCAGATGGATACTCCAGACGCTGCTCAAGCTGGGCGTGATAAAGAGGAAAATCCCCATGCTTCGGCTGATTCCTATTTTCAATATCAACTGGATGTCCAAGCGGTACATTTTCTGGGCTATCTCGCTGGTAATGGTTGTCATAGGCCTCGGCTCGTTGGCCTGGCAGGGCAAGGGTCTTTTGGGCATAGATTTCTCAGCTGGCACGCAGGCGATTCTGAAGTTTAAGGACGACGCGCTGCTGGAGAGCAAGCTGCCAAACGACGGCATCGTCCGCCAAAAGTTCCTGGCTGTCGCGCGGGCCAAGCAAGCTGCCGCTACGGGACAACTGCGGAAAGACCTCGACAAACTCATCGCCACAGCCCGCATAGAGACGCAGATAAACGAGAATATCGTGCAGGATTTCATCGCCCGGTTCGACGCGGACGAGAACGGCAAAGTTCTCCTGGCTGACTGGAAAAAGCTCAACGCCAACCCCGCATTTTTCAAAGCTTTGGATGTCAACGGCGATGGCGAGCTGGCGGTGGAAGAGCTGGAGAAACTCTCGCAGACTTCGTATCAGGTTTCCACCACCGCTACCAACGCGTCGCTCGTGCGAGACATCGCCAACGAGGCGTTCGGCAAAAATCTCCAGCGGCGAACGCCCTGCAAGTTCGAGCTGGTCAAGAGCAAAACTATCGCCGTAATGGGCATTACGCTCGCCAGCGACGGCGTAACTTTTATCACCAGCGAGACCGCCGAGGGAGTTACCCCCGCTTACTCCGACGAGATAGACGACTTCCTCGGTGGCGTGCTGATGGTCGTGCAAAATGTCAGCCCGAGCATCACCGTCAATGACTTGCAGCGGCGCATTGGCGACATTCGTTTGTTGCCGGACTTTGGCCCAGAGGCTGTCAATCCCTATAAGGTCGTCGGGCTAACCCCAGCTGCGGGCAGTGCGGGCGAGTTCACATCCTTTGCCATCCTGGCCAGGCCTGCCGACCCCGACGCGACAAAAACCAAAGCGGGCCGAACCCAATTCGCCGACGGCGAGAAGAGCGTCCTGGACGAAGCCTTGCGTCGTGAGGACGCTATGGTAATCACCAGTTTCGACGCAGCTATCGCAGCGGAGACGGGCCAACTTGCCATCGTCGTGGTGGTCATGAGTTGGCTTGCCATCGTGCTATACC
>JAOZNE010000240.1:1609-3089 GCA_029933955.1 Phycisphaerae bacterium | reverse complement strand
TGTTCGCCGCCGGACGATGTGGATATCTCGGCGATTGTGGGAATGTCAACTGCGCCTGCCAGTCAGCCTGGTTTACACAACAGTCCGCAGGAGCCAGAGGCCGCCGACCCTGGGCCGATCCCGGAGCAGATGTTTCAGATACCGGGCCTGGTTGGTGAGTTCGTAGATTATTCCCTGCAGGCTGCACCATATCCAAATATGGCGATGGCGTTTTGTGGAGCCATGGCGTTGCAGTCGCACCTGTGTGCACGCAAGGTTTGCGAGTCGGGTGATTTGCGAACCAACCTGTATATCCTCGCCTTGGCTGGCTCATCCGGGGGAAAGAATTACCCGCGAAATATCAACGCACATGTCCTGACCAGCATCAGTGAAGCCAAGTGTCTCGGCGACAAGTTCGCATCGGGCGAGGGTATTCAGGACGAGCTGCATCGACAGCCGGCTAAGCTCTATCAGAACGACGAGATTGACGGATTGATTCAGGCTGTTAACAAGAGCCACGATGGCCGTTTCGAGAGCATTATGTCCACGCTGCTGACGCTGTTTACCTCGTCCAATACGCTCTACCCCATGCGATCCAAAGCGGGCAAGACCGATGCAGGGTTTATCGACCAGCCGCACCTGACGATCTTCGGAACCGCCACGCCAAAGTACTACTACGAAGCACTGTCCGAGCGGATGCTCACCAATGGCTTTTTCGCTCGCATGATTATCGTGGATGTCGGCAAGCGTCCTGAAGGGCAAGACCCCAAGCCGGTCAGCAATCTGCCACAGCGCGTAATCGATACCGCCAGGTGGTGGCATGAACTTCAGCCTGGCGCGTTTCAGGGTAATCTTGCGGGCTTCCATCCTGAACCAAATATCGTGCCCTACAGCATAGCCGCTCAGGATGCTCTGCGAGAATTCCGCTGTCAGGCAGATATCGAATACAGCCTGGCTGAGGATGGCAATGATGAGGTTGCCAAAACTGTATGGGGCCGAGCCAACGAGAACGCGCGTAAGTTGGCGATGCTCTACGCCTGTAGCGAGAATCATGAAAATCCGCAAATCAGCATCTCTGCCGCCCGATGGGCTATGGCCTTTATCGACCACCAGGTCCGTCGCATGCTCTACATGGCTGGGCAGTATGCCAGCAATGGTGAATTCGATGCTACATGCAAAAAAATGCTTCGCAAGCTCCACAAGGCTCCCAACAGTCGCATGGAACACAGCATGCTGCTCAAGCGGATGAAGACCAAGGCGAAGGATTTCCGAGACCTGATCGAAACGCTTATTCAACGCGGAGATATCGAAATTATTACGACCCAAACCAAGGGCAGACCGAACATCGAGTACGGGGTGAAAGAAGGTGTATTATGAGGGTGAAAGAAGGTGAAAGAAGTATGTTTTGGGCGAACTTCCTTCACCTTCCTTCACCCTTCTTTCACCCCCGTAGGGTGAAAGAAGTTCAGCGAGAAAACCCTATATATATAGACACATTCTG
>JAOZNE010000240.1:0-1599 GCA_029933955.1 Phycisphaerae bacterium | reverse complement strand
ATATATACTTCTTTCTCTATATCACCCTATGTGTCGCACAATATATAAATAGGCCCGTGCGCACACACGCGTGGGCGGGTGAAAGAAGAAAGAGGGAAAGAAGTTAGGTACTTCCCGGGCATCTAGTCAGGAGATAGCCACGGGAATAGTCGCACCATATGTTTAAGTTTACTGCGCGTGAAAAAATAACCTGCCGGAGACACCGGACTTACAAAAAACCACACGAAAGGAAACATGCCATGAACATCAAATTGACGAACATCGAAGACATCAAACCCTACGAAGCCAACCCTCGCATCAACGACAAGGCGGTCGACGCCGTGGCTGCGAGCTTGGGGGAGTTTGGCTTCCGCCAGCCTATCGTCGTCGATGGCGACGGTGTGATTATCGTTGGCCACACGCGATGGAAAGCTGCGGTGAAACTAGGCCTGGCCAAGGTGCCGGTTCATGTGGCCAGGGATTTGAAGGCTGAGCAGATCAAGGCCTATCGCATCGCCGACAATCAGACCAACACCCTGGCTGAATGGGACATGGAACTGCTTCCCATCGAGCTGGGCCAACTCCGCGAGCTCGGGTTCGACATGGGCCTGGTGGGCTTCTCCGATGCTGAGCTGGCGGGGCTGCTTAATCCGATTGTCAACGAGGGCCTCACCGACGAGAACGCCATCCCCGCTCCGCCGGACGAGGCGACAACCCGGAAGGGCGATATCTGGGTGCTTGGCAACCATCGGCTGATGTGCGGCGACAGTGGCAGCGAAGTGGATTTAGACCGTCTGCTGGACGGAAAAGCTATCGATTTGGTAGCGATGGATCCGCCGTATAATGTCCGCGTCGAGCCTCGCAGTAACAACGCCGTGGCTGCTGGCAAGAGCAACCTGGGAGCTGTTCAGGAGACCTGGCGGGACAAGAAAAACGCCAAGGATAGCATGCACCACCAGAAGTTTGACGAAGCCCGATTCGGCAAGCGCAAGCCGACGGACACGAAGCTCCGGGCCAAAGACCGCCCGCTGGAAAACGACTTCATGTCCGCTGAAGATTTCGACAAAATTCTGCTGGACTGGTTCGGTAATGCCTCGCGTGTGCTCAAGCCCGGCGGGTCGTTTTATATCTGGGGCGGCTATGCCAACCTGGGCAACTACCCCGGCCCGCTCAAGGCCTCCGGGTTTTACTTCAGCCAGGGAATCATCTGGGACAAGCAGCATCCGGTGTTGACGCGGAAAGATTTCATGGGCGCGTTTGAGATTTGTTTTTACGGCTGGAAGGAAGGGGCAGGCCACCATTTTTACGGGCCTGCCAACGCCACTGACCTGTGGCATGTCAAAAAAGTCAATCCGCAATCGATGATTCACTTGACGGAAAAGCCAGTCGAGCTGGCTGTCCGGGCGATTCAGTATTCATCCAAGCCGAGCGAGAATGTACTCGACCTCTTCGGCGGCAGTGGCTCGACGCTCATCGGCTGCGAGCAGACAGGCCGGCGGGCATACCTGATGGAACTCGACGAACTCTACTGCGACGTCATCGTCAAACGCTGGGAAGATTTTACAGGCCAAAAGGCGGAGAGGATTCCGGCTACCGCTGAGAGGCTTGTGGCAGCCACGT
>JAOZNE010000045.1:0-11914 GCA_029933955.1 Phycisphaerae bacterium | reverse complement strand
GAGCGCCTGCTCGACACGCAGGAGGTCACTGGTTCAAGTCCAGTACGGCCCAGTGGATGCGGCTCGCAGACGGTCGCATCCTTTTTTGTTGAGTCGCATTTTACAGCATAAATATAGGGCGAAACGAACTTGCCGTCCTGCTGTTTTCCATGTCTTGCGGGTTCTTGCCGATTGGCTCTGCTCCCGTTTTTGCCCCCCTTGTGCCCCCGATTTTGCTCCCCCCCAAAAGTAGTATTTTTCGGGCGGTCATATTCGTATTGAGCACTGGCTTCTGTGGCAGCTTGCAAAGCCTCCTGGAAATCGCCGTCAGTAACTTGAGCGTAATGTTTCATTGCTACTTGCGGAGAATTGCCTATCCAATCACAAACAGCTTTTATGTTTCCGCTGGTCAGCTTGAACAATTCAGTTTCTCTTGTGCTTCGCAGGTTCTGGCATATCTTTGGCCAGGGTTTCAATCCAGCCCGGATAATAATTTTTCGCAGGAGAATCCCTATGTTCTGCCCAATTCACATCTTCCCATTTCAGCCATAACATCCTTGCCGAGGGCCAACAGATATTCGTAGAAGGTCATTGGCTGGAGATGCAGATACTGAACCCGCCCGATTTTTCAATCATTAGGGGAATTAAAGGTGTCCGGTACTTTTTTTTACTCGATGTTTTGGGAATTGAAGACACCTTTAATTTCCATAGGAAGACCCCCAAAAAATACCGGATACCTCTAATTCTCCCCCAGGAATCTGTCCAAGGCATGGCGGCAAACTAAATTTTCCCGTTTACAAAACCGTTCCTACGAGCCTACCGTTTCATAGCCGACCGGCACGGCGTCGGCTAGACCAAACTCTGCTACGCGACGATTCAGCAGGTCGATTATTTCCCCGCGCGATACCTCGGGCTTGTCCTGCGAAATTATCTCGCCCTCGACCTCGCCAGCCAAGATTCGCCCCGTCGTCCGCGACACGTGCCACATCCGTATCGCCAATTCCACCAGCCAGCTCTTGTCCCACATCGTCAGCCTGCCGTCGTCATGGCGAACCCGCACAAGTTTCCGCCGAATGTTTCGCAGCGTGTGGTTCAGCTCTAGTATTTCCGCAGCTTCGCTCATCTCGACGTGTTGCAAAGCCTTGAGACCCATCTCGAATATAGCGGTGGAAGGTATGTCTCTCCGCTTGCCTCGGACGAGAAATATCGCGATAGCCCGGGCCAACTCGCGGGCGTCGGAGATATCCCCGCCGCTGCGCCCAAGAGCCCGCCCGAGCGTCCCAGCCAGCTTGGCAGTGTCAAACGCCTCGATCTGGCCGTCCCTTTTATTGACCACGATCTTCCTTGATCGGCTCATGATATCCATATCTCCATTGTTTCAGTCGAACAAATCCTTTTGCTCGGGTCCAACTATCGGGTCAGCCCGGACGTCCTGGGCTTCGTTTATCAGCTCGCCAACGTCGGTAAAATCTCGATAGACACTGGCAAATCGAACGTAGGCTATTTTGTCCAGCTCACGCAACCCCCTGCCGACAGCGTCGCCGAGAAAACGCGAGGGAACTTCCTTGTCGAAATTTTTGAAGACCTGTTCCTCAGCAGCTTCGACGGTCTGGCGAATCTGCTCTGTGCTGATAGGCCTTTTGTAGCACGCCTTCTCGAGGCCTGATATCATTTTCTCGCGTTGGTAAGGCTCGCGCGAGCCGTCCTTTTTCACCACCGCCAGCCTGAGCAATTCCTCGACTCGTTCGTAGGTCGTGAACCGCCTGGTGCACTCGACACATTCGCGACGCCGGCGCACAACCTGGCCGCCCTCGCTGCTGCGAGAGTCGATAACCTTGTCTTTGTCATTGCCGCAGAAGGGGCATTGCATAGCCAGCGTCTCCGTGTGTTCACGGTATCACAACATATGGGAATGTTGTGAGTTTACCAGTCTATATGTTGGGCGTCAACCCTGGCTGGCGAAAAAAATCGATTTTTTTATATTTTTCCATAACTGCTGTTGACAGCCTGCGGCCTTGCTGCTAGAATTCCCGCCTTGGTTATTTGACAATTGATCGCGGGGTAGAGCAGTCTGGTAGCTCGTCGGGCTCATAACCCGGAGGTCGCAGGTTCGAATCCTGTCCCCGCTAGTTGTTGTAAATAAGGTAGGAGTAGCAAGTTAGCTACTTCTACCTTTTTGCGTATATGAGCTGAAATTGAGCAAAATGTCATTTCATTTGATGCGTAATTCATGCCATTCAGCCATCATCGCCGTGGGAGCATCCCCTGGTAGACTCATGTGAGTCGGAAAGGATTGCTTATCATGGCCTGTCTCATCGCATGGGGACAAGCTGAAACAATGTGGAAATAACATGGATGAAAAGGATAAGCAGAGCTGGTTTTTACTCTCCGGGCTGCTCTGGCAGGTCGCCAGCGGGTTTTAGCTCGTCGCCCTGGCCACGGGCCAATAACTGGATTTTCCGCTCAGCCTGGTCGAGAATCGAGCGACACTTGTCAATAAGCCCAGTACCCTGAGCATATTTCGCGATAGATTCTTCCAGCGGAACCCGTCCGCTTTCGATCTCGTTGACTAGTTTCTCAAGCTGGGCCAGTGCCTGCTCGAATGTCATATCCTGCGAGTTTCCCCGTGACATATTTTCCTGTGGCGTGTTTTCCTGCGACATCATCAGACCTCATTTTACGGCCAGCACCCTTGCTGCCTTGTGATAATTGTAAACGTCTTTCGTCCGCCAGGAAAGCAATATATTTCAAAGCCCTGTCGTAGGGGTCGTTATGGCAGGTCTGGCGGGCGGGCGTCGGGTTTTTTTCTCAGGTTTACCCACGCGCGATAGACCATGCTGTTTTTCAGGAACACGTCGAACAGCGTTTCGTTTGGCAGGGGGTAGGACACCACGTCGTCGATGAGCTTGCCGTCACGGATTTTCCCTCGTACTTTTATCATCGGAATCCGGCCTTGTTTCCAGTCGCGCAGTGCTTCGGGCGAGACGGCGCTGCCGAACAAAATCAGGCCTACGGTATAATCGACCGCGTTTGTCGGGTCGGTCACGCCCTGCATATACAGGTCGTATGACCCGAAGAAGAACATCTCGTTCCGGGCTGAGCCGTCGGGCAGGAAGTCCGAGTAGCCCGTCATGTGGCGGTAGGGGTACCTCGTGAGATTCAGTCTGGGAAAAACGTTCACCATAAATTTCGGCGCAGCCCGGCCTATTACCACTCCGTCGGTGGCGACCATCTTGGCCTTGCCGACCTGCTTGATACGGTACCGCGGGTCGATGGCGTCAGCTATCATGTCTCGCAGGGGGTAGGTTACATGTTCGTCGCGCGAGAATGTCCCGCTGACCACATTGCCTGGAAAATACAGCATAATCTGAGGCTGGATTTCAGCGGTGGCGATAACGTCGGAGAACTCGATTCGGCTGGTGAGCGTGGGCGATTCGTCGAGGATGTTCGTTTCCAGATGGCCTCGTGTGCCGCCGCCACAGACACCGGCGAGATATGTCAGGTCGCCCTTGCCCCGCCTGAGCGACATGTCCAGCTCGAACTGCTCGGTGTGATATTTTTGGCTTACTTTCTCGTCAAAGACGTTGAGCTGCTCAGCTGAGATTTTCCCGCTGATATCCGCCTGGCCCAGCGACGACTTCAGAGACGCGATAACCTCCCTGGCTCTGGCCTGTAGCCAATCCTGCCGGGCTTGGTCGAACGGGCCTGGCGGGGTTTGCTTGCCGGGCCTAGCCAGCCAATCGGTCATTTCCTTCACGTCCAGATATTCCAGCAGGGCGTGGAACTTGCCGCTGGGCCTGGCCAGCGGCGAGCAAATATCCGCCAACAACCAACCATGGTTCTTGCCCGCTCGAAACTCCAGATCGTCGGTGGTCATGCGTCCGACAGCGATTATTTTGTCGTTGGCCAGTTGGATATTTTCCAGCTGTACCGTACCTCGGAGGAAGACATCCTTGCCGCGATATTGGCCTTGCAAGCCCCGGGCGTAAAATGTCGCTGCGGTAATAGTCCCAGCCTCGCTCGAGCCTTGCCACATGAGGTCGGCGAAGAAATCTCCCGCCGGAGCGTAGCGGCTCCATGCGGGCAAGAGCCGGCCAAGGCTCTGGGCCTGGTTCGTCCAGACAGAGACATGTGCCTTGCTGGGCAGAAGGGTTACCCCGGGCCGGGCCTGGTCGCGACGCAGCTCGACCAGAGCGTCGGCGAGGAGATGTATTTGCCCCAGCTGCGACTGGACGTCGCGCAGATGCAGGGTCGCCAGGTTTGGCTCGGACGGACTGCTTGCCAGCGTGCCAGTGATATTCAGCGTGAAAGGCCCGTTGACGACAGGCTGGGCCTGGGTCCGGGCCAGGTAGGCCAAGTTCTCGGACTTGCATGCCAGCAGGAAATCCGCTTTGTTCGGCGACAGCTTCGCTCGCCCAGCGATGTTCAGTTTACCTTTGACCAGGCCCGTGCCCAATGCCTTTGACAGCGCGGGGGATGCCTCAGCCAGCCAACCCATATCGTCGATATCCCCGCCGAAGACAGCCGTCGCCGTCGATGCGTCGTTGGCCTGCGGGAGCGTCAGTTGCGTGTCGAGCCTGGCTTGGTGGGTTTTTGCCCGGGCGGTTAGGGTCCAAGGCCCACCCTGGCCTGGCTCGGGCCCGTCGACTTTCACGGTCAGGCTCATGGGCTTGCCTGCTGACTTTGCAAAGGCGTCGCCCAGTCCCAGTGCAAGCTCGTGCATATCCACGCTGCACGCTATCTCTGTCCGCTGGGTCAGCTTGGCGGAGAAGTCGCCCGCCAGGCCTCCGCTAACGCTCGCGCCGGTTGTTTTGAACCTGGGCAGGGACGCCAAAATACCCTCGATGGCCACGGCTTGGAAGTCGCCCGCGATTTTCATCGTAGCCCCGCGACTGGGCAAGCGAACATACCCCTTCTCGATGCTGGCCCAGCTCTTGCCAACGCTGAAATCGATCGAAATATCCCCCAGCGTCATCGCTTCAGCCTCGGCGACGGCGGAGAAGTCCACCGCCATCTCCCGCCCGGCGGGCTTTACCAGCAAGTCGCCAAAGCCAAGCTCCGTTTCCGTCCCAGCCCGCAGGCTTGCTGTTAGCCTGGTAAACCTGCTGCCCCCGATTTGCCACGTGCCGCTAAGCCCGCCGACGAGATGAATCTTCGCCCTGGCCCCTGGCGGCAGTAGAGGCTTCATGTCCCCCAGCTCGTTCAGCTCGACCGTGCCGCGGGCGCGGATGTCGCCGATGGCTTGGAGCATTTGTTGCGCCATCGCCAGGCCGGTCTTGCTGGTGTTGTCAGGCCTGTCTTGCGGCAGGATAACCTGGCCCGTCGCGGTGAATATATTCTTGCCAAGTGACAGCCTACCTTGCTGCAGCTCAATGGCAAGAGCTCTATATCTAGGCTGAATCGAGACCGCCAGGCCTAGCTTCATTTTCCTGCCCGCGGGTTTGAGTGTCCGCGTGCCTGAGCGAATTGTCAGCCCGTCGGCCTGCAGGGCAGAGCTGAGCGAGAAGTTTTCCCCGTCGCGCCGACCCGCTATTTTTGTTGTTACCTGGCCGACCATCGCTAAGCCGCCCGGCAGAGTTTCCCTGCCCCTGAGCATGGCCAGGAGCTGGGCGGGTTGAACTTGGCCTCGCAGATCGAACCGCTCGACGGCGTCAAAACCGTCGGTGATGATATCGGCATAGATGCTCGCCTGCCCAGCCAGGTTTACTCCCGGCAGGCGAACGTGTAGCGACGATATATTTATCTGCTCGCTGGCAGAGTCCACCGCGGCGGAAAGCTTCAGCCCAGCTAAGTCTATTGTCGGCAAGGTCCGCCCGCCAGTGGGCGTAACCTTCAACTTGTTGACGGAGAGTTCCATGTCCAGCTGTTCGACTTGCAGATTGTCCGATATTTTCAGCTTCAATCGCCCCTCGCACCGCCCAGCCAGGCTTCGCAGCGGGAAGCGTTGCCCGCTCGGCAGCGGAATTTGCGACAGGTCGAGATTTGCAAAGTGGAAAGCTGCGTCGAGAGCGGAGGTTTGGCTGGGCTGGCCCGAGGAAATTTGCAGGCTCATCGGTGCGGCGGTTTTTTGCTGGCCAAGCGAGGCTGTCATGGTAACTCGCCCGAGTTGGCTGACCAGACCCTGTTGCAGTTCCAGGTTGCCCACTCGCATCGTTGGCAGGTCAGGCTGGTCAGGCAGTTGCAGCGAAACTTCCGCGTCGCGGACGGAAATTCTGCCGACCTCAGGCCCGGTTTGGAGCTTCTTTAGCAGGGCCAGATTGATATTGCCCTTGGCGTCTATGCGAACCCGCAGACGCGGGCGGACTATTTCCATCCATTCCAGTCGACGGTTTAGCAGCAGGGCCAGAGGCGAAAAGTCGCAGCGGATTTTGTCTATGTAAATCATGGGCTGACTTGCGGGGCCAAGGTCGCCATGCCCGAACCCGCCAGGCCCGGCGATGCTCAGCCCGTTAAGCTCCACCCCGCCAGCCCAGCTAAGGGCCAGGGCTGAGACGTTTACCTCTACTCCCATCTGCTGGGCCAGGCTTGCAGCGAGTTTGCGACGGATGACGTTCGTCGGCAGCCACCACGGCAGGGATATCCAAGACAGGGCAACCAACAACGCGCACACAGCCCCCGCTCGAAGCAGACTCTGCCACCACCGCCGGGGTGGCCTGGCCTGGCTGGACATCTTCGCAGATGACGACCCGCCGAGTTGTTTCGATTCCACACACATGCCAGGTAGATATTAACACCAGCGGAAAATAAAATCGATAAAATAGGGAAACAGGCAAATAGAAGTCCACTGATTACACGGATTTTAAGAAAATTACGCTGGTTCTTTTAATCAAAAAAAAATCCGTGAAATCGAAGGTTCACTAAATCAGTTTTTAATCCGTGAAATCCGTGGACTTCACTTGCCAATTTCATCGCTTGCCTATATGCTTTTGGCAGTGTACTAACCGACCTCTCGGTGAAAGGAGTTACTGATGGCTTATGTTATGGAAGCGTATGATCGGGCTTTGGAGCACATTCTTCGTAATGGCGTAAAAAGGCCTGACCGCACGGGCACGGGGACAATCAGCGTCTTTGGCTACCAGACGCGATACCGCATCGACGAGGATTTCCCGATCGTTACGCGGCGGAAACTTTGGCCCAGGTCGATTTTCTGCGAGCTGCTTTGGCTACTCTCGGGCAGCAGCAACAACAAAGACCTGCAGAAAATGGGCGTGAACTTCTGGACGCCATGGGTCGATGAGGAGTTTGAAAAAACCCATGGCTTCGAGGAAGGCGAACTCGGCCCGGTGTATGGCTTTCAGATGCGACACTTCGACGGCGACTACAAAACAAAAACCGGCGGAGCAGACCAGCTGGCCTATCTCATCAATGAGATAAAAACCAATCCGTTCAGCAGACGGCTACTGACGAGCTACTGGAATCCGAATCAGCTTGAGCAGATGAAACTCCCGCCTTGCCATTATACTTTCCAGGTCTATATCGACGACGATGGCAGGATGAGCGGCATGTTGACGCAGCGCTCCGCGGACTACCCCGTCGGCGTGCCAGCTAACATTCAGTTCTACAGTGCGTTCGTGTACATGCTCGCCCAGCAGACGGGCTACAAGCCTTACGAATTCGTGCACAACACCGGTGACACGCATATCTATCTCGACCAGATACCAGCGGTGGAGCAATACCTCGCCTCGCCGATAGTGGACTCGCCCAGGCTGAAGCTCAACAAGGCCAGGGACATCTTCAGCTACTGCCCGGAAGACTTCCAGCTGCTGGACTACAACCCAGGCCCGCACATCAAAATGCCGATTTCGGTGTAAAAAACAGTCTACGGAGTTCACGGATTACACGGATTAGAAGCGGATTTAGTGAATCTTCGGTTTCACGGTTTTTTTTGATAAAAAAAATCAGTGTAATCTGCTTCTAAAAAATCTGTGAAATCTGTGGACTCCGTGGACTCTCTGGTGCGGGCAAAAAACCGAATGGATAACAAATGATTACACTTATAGCTGCGATGGATGAGATTCGCGTGATAGGTTTGGGAGATGAGTTGCCGTGGCAGTTGCCGGGCGACTTGAAGCACTTTCGCCGGGTGACCATGGGGCATGTGGTTATCATGGGTCGCAAGACCTGGCAGTCGATAGCGAAGCGGTTTCCGGGCAGGCCTTACCTTGACGGGCGAGTGAATTATGTGGTTACGCGAGAGCCGGGCCGATGGAAGGCGGAGGTTGGCTTGGCCTGCGACGAGGTGGCTGGGCCTCACTTTGTAGAGACGCTCGAGCTGGCGGTTTCGACAGCCCGTCGGCTGTTCCCGGACTTCCCGGAAGAGTATTTTCTCATCGGCGGGCGGGATATGTACGACATCGCTCTGCGACGAAACCTGCCAGGCCGAATGATAATTTCACACGTCCACGGCAAGCACGACGGCGACGTGCTGTTCCCGAAGTTCGGCCCGGTCTGGAAAGTAGGCCCAGCCGAAAAACACGAAGGCTTCGACGTGGTGGAATATACCAGGGCGTGAGCTATTGCGGATTTCGGATTGTTATTCGCCGTCGAATTGCACGAGTGTTGTAACGTCGTACTTGTCTAGTTTAGCTCGGCCTGGCAGGAAGCTCAGCTCGATGACGAACGCTACGCCGGCGATTTGGCCTCCCAGTTCCTCGATTAGTTCACACGCTGCGACCATGGTTCCGCCCGTGGCCAGAAGGTCGTCGACCATGAGTACGCGCTGGCCTGGCTGAACCGCGTCGGTGTGTACCTCGATGGTGTTCGTGCCATATTCCAGCCCGTAGGATCGGCTGATTTTTTTATACGGCAGTTTGCCGGGTTTGCGAATTGGCACAAAGCCCGCCCCCAGCCTCTCAGCCAGGAGTGGTGCGAAAATCCAGCCCCTCGCCTCGATGCCAGCTACGAGGTCTATCTGCTTGTCGGCAAAAAGTTCCGCCAGCCGATCGGCGATATCTTTCATCGCAGCTGGGTTTGTCAGCAGGGGGGTAATGTCCTTAAACACGATTCCCTCTTTTGGAAAGTCCGGCACGTCGCGAATAATGGGGGCGATGTCTATCATACGGTTTAGTCCTTTTAAAAGTTATCAGTTTTCAGTTATCAGTTATCAGTTATCAGTAACAGAAAAAAAAACAGCGAACCACAAATGGACATGAATGAACACTGATTTACTCAAACTGACCGATTTTCAGCAATCCAACCGTGGGGTTGTTGACTGGTTGATTAGTTAACTGGCAAAAGATTACAAAACAAATACGCCAAAGCTCTCTGTCCAGATAAGACCTGGAAAACAAGGGTTTTCGACGCTGTAAAGATTTGTGTAATTCTTTACTGATCAACTAGTTAACCAATCAACTAGCTACTCAAACCGGTCGGTTTGAATAATTAAAAAAAAACAAAAACAGCGTAATACGTGTTCTGCTGTTTCTTTTTCTTTTTTTGCTGTTACTGATAACTGACTACTGATAACTGAAAAAACTGATTACTTTTTCCGATTGTACAGCCCTTTTATATACAGGTCTCGGGCGACCATGTAAAACGAGAGCATCTCGCGGGCTAATTCTTCGGGAACTCTCTCTCCGCTCTTGGCGGGCGTCGCGTTGAACAGGCCTAGTTTGTACAACAACGGTTTGCTTCGGGGTGGCTGAACCAACAGGTTCTCGCCGCGGATAAATGCCAGCCTATCATCCTCATGCAGCAGGGCGAAGCCATCGCCAGGGGACACCTTTAGCAGGTTTCGGCCCATAAAACAATGCTCATATTTTCCGCCCAGCATGGCCAATATCGTCGGAGCGATATCAGCTTGGCTGGCGACGGTGTTCACTCGGCGAGGTTCGATGATGCCCGGGGCGTAGAATACGCATGGGATGCGATACCTGGCGGCGTCGAGTATGCGCGTGCGGTCGAAGGTTTTGGTTTGGCCCGTGTCGGCTACCAGCACGAAAATGGTTTCGTCGAACCACGGCTTTGACCGGGCCTGGCTGAAGAACTCGCCCAGTGCCCAGTCGGCGTAGCGGGTGGCGTTGATGATTTTATTTTTAGGCTTGTCTGTCGGCAGCAGCTTGATGCGGCCGGCTGGGACGTCGAACGGCTCGTGGTTTGACAGGGTCAGGACAACGCTGAAAAAAGGCTTGGCCTGCTTGCTTTTTTTGTCCAGAGTTTCCAGTGTCTTGTTGAAAAGATATTCATCCGAGACGCCCCACGTGCTGGCTTCGGGGATGTGTATGTCCTGTTCGCCGATGACGGTATCCACGCCGCCTGCTGCGAAAAATGGCCCCATATTGTCGAACTTCGGATCGCCGCCGTAGATAAACGTCGTGCTATAGCCTCGGTCTTTGAGCACCCCCGGCAGGGTCAGGAAGTTGCCCACCGCCAGTTCCCTGTCCAGCACGGTTCGCCAGCACAGGTCTGGGTAGCCACAGAGCGTACCGACCATACCCCGGCTGGTTCTGGCACCGACGGCGTAGAGCCTGTTGAAGTACAGCCCATCCCGGCAGATCGCGTCGAGGCTCGGGGTGAGTGAATTTTTGTAGCCCAACGCGCCGACACGCTTCCCAGCCATGCTCTCCATGATGATGACGACGACGTTGTAATTTTTGACAGCCTGGCCCGTGTCGGTCCGTCGCCACAGCGGATTGCCAGCCCGGCTAAGGGGTTTGTCCTGCTTCTGATAGAGCATTTTGCAGACGATGGGCTGGGCGTCTTCGGTGTCGAGCAGTCCGAACAGGCCCTTCTCGTCCTGGCCCGCGTCGAACATATGCATCATGCCATAGTACAGCGTGTAGCTGTTGTTCTTGCCCAGCTCGACGACCATTTGGTTGGAGGACTTGTCGTAAAGTTTCGAGAAGTTCAGCGGGCGAGACCCCACGCCCCCGCGACAGGCCAACACGCAAAGTCCCGCCAGTAGCATCGCCAGCGCCCACTTCCGCCAGCCTTGCAATTGCGTAACAGGTTTCCTGCCATGCCAGAGCACCTTCGCATAGGCCCGGTATATCGCCCAAAACGCTATCGGCGGCACTGGCACGACCAACCAAAGCGGATATTCGTTCCAGACATAGCCCAGCACCTCGTGCGGGTTGCGGACGTAGTATGGCAGTACCCAGTTGATGCGTGTGCGGTAGTACATAAAGTAGGCCATGCCAACCAGCTCGATCGTTACGACGAGTATCGTCGCGAGCGTAACGTATGTGCCGACGCATCGGCGGAGCCATTTTTTGTCGAAGGTACTGGCTGCGGTCAGGCTCATCAGGACAACCAACGGCAGCAGCAGATACCCGATAGCCATGGTGTCGAAACCAAGCCCGACCACGAAACACCGGGCTATTTCAGCAGCGGACGAGTCCGGCAGAAGTTTCAGCGAAGCCAGCAGCAGCCCAACGCGAAACCCGACGAACACGAGATAGCACACCGCCCCCAGCACCAGCAGTGGGCGCAAACGCCGGCTAAGAAAGAACGCCTGCAAGACGCTTCGCAGGTGTTTCTTCCAGTCCCCAACCTCGGCCTGGTCGGTCTGGACGATGGGGTCGGAATTATGTGGTTTATGCGGAGTTTTTTTCATAGCCAGGCCTTCATGTCTCAGTGCCCATGGTACGCCATTGCGTCTGGCCAATCAAGAGGGCCTTTCGATAACAGCAACTATTCACTGCGAAAGAACGCAGAAAACGCGGGGGTTAAACATACCAGCATACCAGCCCAGAGCCGGGTGGCGTGGCTATACTGCGGCTGTTTGCGGGGTAGCCACGGGAATTGCAATTCGTCACGTGGTTGCAAACATCGAAACCACGGCACCGGGCCCTGGGCTGGTATGTTTCGCCTTTTCAGGGCTGCTTGTTTGAAGGGCAGGAAACCCCGCCACGAAACTACAAAACTACATAACTACAAAATCCCAATCGTTTCCACTAAAAAGATACGACTTTCCTACCCGCCACGAAACTACGAA
>JAOZNE010000044.1:9255-11957 GCA_029933955.1 Phycisphaerae bacterium | reverse complement strand
GTGGTGGAGTTTCGCCCAATGCCGTTGTCCACCACAACATTCGATGCTCCGTCCATGACAGCTGAGACGGAAGACAAGCGACTGTCCCCGCCAGTGAGAGACGATGCCACACTGTCGTCGCCCGTGCCGAATATGCCGTCCGCACCGGGGTCTACGCCCACGGAGACGCTACTGCCAACCATGCCCGCGCCGCCTACCTTGACGGACTTGGCGTCGCCGCGGAACAACTCACGATTCGCGTCGCTCCGTGCGGTGTTGCGGCGTGCGGCGTCGGAAAGTCTCGCTGCGAATCCACCGCCATCGTTGATAACTCCCGCGATGGCCGGGCCGCCCAGGACCAAGCCGCTGGAAACGGAACTGCGGGTCATGCCGCCGGTAAAAGTAGCACTGCCCAGGTCTCCGCCAGAGGCGATAATCGAATTTGTCGTAGCCCCGCGGACGGTAAACTTCGACAGCTTGCCCATCCGCCCGGCCCCCGAGCCGTCCGTGTCGACAGCTGCGAAGTCGCCATCCCCGCCGCGTCGAATGCCGGTCTGCAACAGCGACTGGAACATATTGCCCGCAATCGCGAAACTCTTGATATCCAGCCCGGTGGTGAAGACCGAATTGGTCATAGCCGCAGCTGAGATTTTGCTGGCTGCGCCGTCGATAAACACGTCGCCGGCAATTGTCCCGCCGACCTTCAGGCTCTTGGCGTCTCTGCCGATGTGCAGGAAAGTCCCAGCCAGGAGATTCCCGCCGATGCTGACCGTAGCCTTGGCGTCGATGGAGACCACGACATCGCCCGGGTTTACCGCAGCTGCGTCGCCGACATTTCCGCCAACCGTGAGCTTCGTGCCACGAGAATTATAGCCCAAGGTCAGGTTGCCCTGCAGGTTGCCCTTGATGACAATGGATTTCGAGGAACCGATATTCATATCGCCGAGGATATGCTGGCCGACGGACAGCTTGTCGAGCGACTTGTCCACAGTAACCATAGCCCCAGCGAGGATCGAACCGTCAATATACATCTTGGAGATAGTGTCAGCCTGGATGACGCTGTTGGCTCCCAGGTCCGAACCCTTAATAGTCAACGACTTGATAATGCCGTTGGGCGCTGTGAGCGTCCCCAACAGGTCGCCGCCGGTAATGCTGAACTTGCCGATGTCGCCAAAGGCACTGGTAATCGTGGCGTTGGCAGACAGGTCGCCATTGGTGATGCTGAATTTCTTGATATCGCCGCCGACCGTAAAGGTCAGCACCATTACTCCATTGCCAAAGTCGCCATTGCTGATGCTGGCTGACTTTAAGTCCTCCATAACCACGACGTTGCCGTTGATAAGACTCGTGCCTGTCGTAACCGCGTCAGCCTGGACGATCATCTTAGAGGCATTTCCGCCGACGTAAATCTCGCCGTCAACCCTGCCTGTTACCTGGAGCGTGCCGAGATTCCCCAGGACATTCAGATTCAGAGCCAGAATCGAACCGTTAACCGCGGTGTCCGTGCCGACGGATAGCTTCTTGAGGTCGCCGTTTATCAGCAGCGAGGCACCAACGACCAGCGGGTCGCCGAAGTTGTCGCCGATGTCGATTGTGCCAACATTGCCGTTGAGGGTCAGCGTACCGGTGAACGACCCGCCGACCGTCAGTTTGGACAAAGCCAAGCTGCCTCCGCCAGTAGCGTCAGCGATGATAGTGCCGCTCATGTCGCCACCGATGGTTATCTTGCCGATAGTGCCGGTAGCACTGATGGTACCTATCATGTTGCCGCCGATGGTAACGGACTTGATATTTCCGTTTGGCCCCAGAGCCGTAATAGTGGAAGTTCCCAGCAAATCGTCGCCGATGACGAGTGAACCAATCTCACCGGCGATGGTAAGGGTAAGATCTATCACATCGCCGCTGGGTTTGAATGTGCCCATCTCGCCGGTGGTTATATTCACGGTATTCATGCCCGCGGTGTCCGGGGCGACCAGAGCGTAGGTCTGAAAGCCATCTATCCTGTTGGCGAAGTTGAAATCGGACGAGACGATTCGGTATGCGCGGACCATACCCAGGTTCTGCGAGCCAGCCGCGGTAACGCCGGATATCATGCCCTCGGTGGAATTCGGCGTAGCTACGCTGGTACCCAGGAACCGGTGGATATCATTGAGCCCGGTAAGCCATCTGCCGAACAGCGGGTCGTAATTGTCCGTCTCACTGTATCGCACGGTGTAAGGATAAACAAGCGCACTGGCCTGGGCGCCCCTGCCCGTAGCTGTGATATTGCCCATGCTCGCCCCGCCAGTGATGGTAAGGTCTTGAAGCCCATAGCCATCCACCGTCAGGTTCCCAGCTGTGGAATTGGCACCGACAGCAAAATTGAAAATACTGTTGAAGAAGCCAAACCCGCCAACCGAGACATTGCCTATGTTAAAGGCGCTTATCCTACTGCCGATAATGCCGCCGCTGCCGGTAATGCGTATCCGCCCGACGGTGCTGCCAGTAGCGGACGCGCCAACAGCGAAGGGCCTGGTACCCTCAATATCATCCGTACCCACAAAGGCGTTTATGATCGAGCCGTTGTGCAGCGATACATTCTCGACACCAAGCTCGCCGACAATCGTGCCGTTGACGTCCGAGCCAAGTCCGTCGTTGCTTACATCACCGATAACGCCCTCGGCGTAGAGTCCGCCATAGCTCACATCGCCCATGCCGCTCTCTGCAATGCCCTCGCCGATGTC
>JAOZNE010000044.1:0-9155 GCA_029933955.1 Phycisphaerae bacterium | reverse complement strand
TCCCCGCCAGCTATTACGTTTATCGGGTTGACCGCCGCGCCGGTGTTATGGCTGGCCAGACCTATATTGCCATAACTCTTGAGCGTGCCGATGGTGTCAGCTATGACATTGACGATCTCTCCGCCAGTGTCGTTGACGATGGAGGTGAAGTTTCCGCCGATGACCTCGAATAAGTCCACGGGGGTATTCCCAGCCCCGGAGATGTCCACCTTCAGGTCCAGCGGGTAAGCTTCGTCCGTGTAGTCAGCCAGGGTTAGCGAGCCGGTTTCTGTCTGCACCACCGCCCTGCCCGCTCCGCTGGTTTGAATCCGCGTAACTTCAACCGCGTTGCCCAGCCCATTGCTGTCGCCCCGGATACTCACCCCGCCTGTGGAGCGAACATCCATCAGCACGACCCCGCCGCTGCCACGAATGCCGTAGGTACGATAACTTATGGTCGGCGCGTCGACCGACTCGAACGTAACCGGATCGACTGGCAGACCAGTCTTGGCGTCATAAGAGTTCGCCGTCGGCGCGATGCGCAGCCCGCCACCCGAGTCGTCCTCGATATCCATACCCTGACCTGGCTGGAGGTCTGTAAAGTCCACAGCCCCGCCGCCGAAGAACGAATCCTGATAAGCTGTGCCACCAACGCGGATGTACCGGACATTGCCGCCCGGGCCTGTTGTAATCGCAGGCCCGCCAGCATCGAGTGAACCAAAATCCCCGGTAACGTCGATAAGGTCTATAATGCCGTCATTGCCGACGCCATCGACATTGACGGAAAGAATACTAGCCACGCCGGTACTCATGCTCGCCGCCCGCAGTACGCCCAGGCCGCCGTCAGCCAAAAGATTGACGTACACCAGGCCAGCTCCGTCGATGGTTTGCATGTCGCCGCCAAGTTCAATTCTCGATGCGTACAACACGCCATCGGGATCTGTCGCGCGAATCAGCCCCGCGTCGCCATTTGGCACCAGTACCCGAATGCCGTCGGAAAACTCGCCATCAACCAGTCTGCCTATCTCGCCAGCTTCGATAGACCGCACATTGCCGTTGGCAACATAGATATCGGTGTCAAAATCACCGACGACCGTTATCTCGGAGAAGAACTTGTCCCCAGCAAAGATCGCGCCAAGGTCGCCTCGTTCGACGGTGAACTGGTTGGTATAGCCGCTGGAGCCGAAGATGTTGTTGCCCGTCCTCTCGCCGACGTTGCGAGCAGCCACGACAGCGCCCAGAGCTACCTCGCCAGCGTCGGAAACGCTGATTCCGTAGCTGGCCGTGCCGCCTGTACCATCGCCAGTGAAGTCGTTATCGCCGCGCCAGGCCACAGCCAGGCGATAGGCGCCAGGTCTGTCAGCGGTAATCTGGAAAGGCTGATACAGCGTGCTGGCCGGGTCGACAATCGAGTCGGTATTAACGATAAGCCTGCCGTCGGGGTCAAACACGCCCAGCATCAGGTTGGAAGAATTACTGGCGTTTAGCCGAATGGTTACCGTCTGGCCAGCCAACAGCGACAGGGCGTAATAGTCTACGTTATCGTTCAGATTTTCGTCGTCAAAATAAGACAGCTGACCGCTGATATACACCTCGTCAGCCGCCCCAGCTGCGGCATTGCGGATCGTACCGGCATACTGGGCGTTGTCGAATGTGTCGTTGTGAAAAGTTCCAATCGCCCCGCCGGTGGCCTCGGCGTCGTACAGGTGGAAATCCTGGAACATCCGCCCAGCTACGTTCTCGTCCGTATCGTTCGTGCGATATTCGATCTCGCTCTGCGAGATGCCGGAATTGAAGTTGACGATGTCCTGAAGATTCTGGACGTTTATCTTGCCGATAAACGAATTCATCGTCCAGGTCTGGCCAACCCTGCCGAGGACCTCCATGTCAAACCCGCTCATGTACACAGGCTCGTCCAGGCCGGAATCGTCCAGCGTGCCGATGGAACCCTTGACGATAAGGTCGCGAATGTCGCCATCGACCAGGAAGTTGTTCGTTATCGTAGGGGCAGCCTCAGCCTGCCCCGCCGTGTCGCCGGTGATCAGCCAACCTGTGTAGAATTTGTCGATCGAGCCATTGATGTGGACCTTGCCCGTAACCGTGCCGCCAACCAGAATCTTGCCCATCTGCTGGTCGAGCAGGACATTATTGTCCGTGCCCTTTAGCGTCATCAGCACAGCCGACTCGTTGTTGCGATAATCCTCGTCGCTCAGCAGAACCGAGCCTGTGGCGTTGTCCACCGCGAGGAACTGATCCGTGCTGAAATCGTAGGATATCGCGCCGACAGTAGGCCTGAGCGACCCGACGGTGGTAGCGACAGTCCCGCCGACCAGAATCTCGCCCGTGCCCAGCTGACGCAGGTTTATATCCACCAGCCGACCGTTACTGAGATCCTGAGCGAAAAGATTACTGTCCGAGTCAAAATCCATCGAAGTGATAACAACCGGCACGGTCGTAGAATCGCTGTCCCGCAGGTTGTCGCCGTCCGCAGCGAGGGTCGACCCATCGGTGGGGTCTATCTCGTAGAACTTAAGCTCGTCGTCGTCGTCTACCGAGACCACCACATACAGGCCCTGCTGGCCCGCGATGGAACCCTCGCCCGGCGAGAATGCTATCGTGCTGGAGCTGGTGATAGCTCCTGCCCCCGAAGCCTTGGCGTTGCTGATGGCTCCGATCTGCGTGAATAAGCCCGTGGTTGTGTCCAGCGTACCGAGCGTCGGCAACATGCCCGGGCTGACCCAGACCTCATTATTGGCTGCACCGTCGTCGAATATCGAATAAGCCAGGCCCGTCGAGTCGATAGCGTAGTTCCGCAGGTCGTCATCCACGGTGCCCGGGAGGGTAACCTGCACGGTGGCGGTGTCCGGGTTGGTCAGGTCGATGCGTACCATGCGATGTGTGCCCGGGCCGCCGGAGACGTCGATAGCTACCAGTACATCGGTCTGGATGAAATCAGCTGCCTCGATGTCAAGCCCAGCCGCTGCTATCTCCACCGCCCCGATAGACGTCGCAGCCTGCATGGTATTGGCTGGGGTTGTGTCTATCGAATAGAGGGTGTCAACGCCGCCTACGCTTACCACTGCGTAAAGCATCGGGTTAGTCGCACCGGCGTTGAAAGCCAATGCTTTGGTGTTGTCGCCCGCGGCCAGGACGCCCTCGTCCAGCAGGCCGACCACCGTGCCAGCTCCGTTGGCGGAGGATATTCTCAAAAGCGTCTGCTGCGTGCCTTCCGTGCCGCCAAAGGCTACCGCTGCGACCGCATAGAGCGAGCCGGAAGAGTCTGCCTCGAGTGCGGATATCCCAGCCACGGTGTAAGGCCCCAGGGCTGGAACGCCGACGGTCATGTCCGCCAGAATGGCTGGGGGTAGGGTCGCGTCTATCGCGCCTACCAGCGTCATAGCCGTTACGCCCGTGGCGTCGCGGTCTATAAGGTAAAGGTTGAACACCCCGCCGCCAGCGTCGTCGATAGCGTACATCTGCCCGCCTGGCGTTACGGTCAGACCCACCGTGTCGAAGTCCGCCCCGAGGTCGCCGCCGATGGAAGCTGCGGGGCTGGCGTCATTTACGCTCATGACCGCGTAGAGACTCTCCGTGCCGGTAAAGTTTATATCGCCGTAGTCCAGCCCGCCAATCCCAGCCAACGGTATGCCGGTTAGAGCATCGACAATAGTTACAGGCACAGCGGCATGGCCATCGGCGTCCACCAAGGCAACCTGGTCGCCCGTGATAGCAGTGCCGCCCTCGTCGCTGCCGTCGGAATCGACCACGACGATATTGCCCGCCCGGTCAATCGCGATGCCCTGGACATCGTCAACATTCTGATTCAACAGCCTGTCTACCAGATCAGCTTCGTTGGAGAAATAATTCAAAATACTCTCAGCCACCACTACCCCAGAAGAGAGATCGTTACTGTTATCCGCGGGCCAATCGTCAACATTCATCGCCCGCACACCCATAGCTTCGCCCAAATTGGCTGCGATTATGGGAATTTTGTCTTCATCCTCGATGTCCGAGGATAAATCTTCCGTCCGGGCACCGATATACACCCCGCCGGTTCCGTCTTCCGCTGAGATAAGAACCAGGTCGCCACCCTGAGCGGGTATTACGCGAACTTCGCCTATGGAAGCTTCGAACGGCAGCATGTCCCGCGGGCCGTCGTGATCCAGGGGCGGCACGACCGCGATGGAGATAGTAGCCTCCAGACTGGCTTGGGAAACATAGATCGCGAAGGTGTCTATGCCGGGGAACCGCGCGCGTGAGTCTATATAGACCAGCTCGTCAGTGCCCGCGTCGGTGCCGATAAGCACGCCCACCTCGCCGGTGAACGGGTTGCGCATTACCGAGTTCCAGGTCATGCCCTGGAGATTCTCGCCGCGGACAGGCCCGTCCTCCGGCGTGTGGTCCGGGTCGCTCAGCGGGCCTAGCACATAGGCCCCGCCGGTGTTGCGAATTTGCAGCAGGTTGCTGTCAGCTCCAGCGTTGGAGACCGCGAGAATAAACTCATCCCCAGCGCCAAAGCTCTTGGTGGGGTCGTCGTCAGCAATGGACATAGCGGTGATGTCAGTAACCGCATCCTCGCCCAGCGTTACCGCGATGGTCTGCGTTACCCCGCCGGTGGCTGCGTTTATGCGTATCAGGGCGTTGGTGTCATCCGGGCCACTTGTTTCAAATCCCCACAGTTGCGGCGTGCCGGGGGTTTGCTCCCACATCAGCGTTGTAACGTCCACGCCAGAGTTAGCAGCGATGGTTCCCACTCGGCTCATGGAGTTCTGGACATCGGACATCGACTCGCCGGTAACGTCTATGGTGTAAAGAGCGACGCTCTCAGCATCTGCAGCAGTAAAATACAGCAAGCCGTCTTCTGGGTCGCCGACAACAGGCCTAAAACTAGCGCCGGAAGTGTTTTCGATGGTCGTTACGCCATCGCCATCGGTGGGCAGGGAAACGACCGAGCCTCGGATGAGGTCCGAAGCTGTGGTGGAGTTTGTAATTCCGTACAGCAATGGTTTGCCCGTAGCTGCGTAGCTGGTAATGCCCCCTATCGTCGAGACCATGCCCGGCTCGCACAACGCGGACATCGCGCCGCTGTTGGTATTTACGCTGACAAGCCTGGCCAGGGTCACTCCGGTGTCCTCGTCGGTCTGGGAGTAGTCCATGCCGACAAGTACAGTGCCGCCGGAGATGTCCTCAGCAAAGGTCAAGCTGACGATTACCGCGCCTTCGACCTTGCCTTGATCGACAGCTGTTACGTTGGCCCCCGCTCCCAGGCCTGTCGGGTCGGCGATGCGGTGGAGATTGTTCGTCGTGGTGTCATCCGCGGTGGTGGTAGCGATGGCGTAGACGTTGTTGCTGGCATCGAACGCCATGCCGGTATACAGAGCTGTGGTCTCCAAGCCACCCACCAACACGGAGTGAATATCCGCCGCAACGAAGTGGCCATTGGCTTTGTCTACGGAGATAAGCGCGACATCGAGGTTGCTCTTGCCGGGCGGGGTTTCGGTGTTTACGTCCAGCCCGCTGGCGTCGCTGGTCGGGTCGGCGTCGTAGTCCTGCGTGAGAATCCACATTTGGCCCGTGTCGTCAAACGACAAGGCCTCGACGGTCTGCAAATCCACGCCCAGGGTTGTGTTGCGGATGGCGCCCAGGTCGTTGGTGTCGCCCGTGATAAGGTCTACCGAATACAGATGCACCGTGCCGCCGGTTGCTCCCAGGGCATAGCCCAGGCCGGTTGTGGGGTCCACCGCCATGTCGCGGACGCTGCTTATCCCGACATCTACCCCGGCGGTGGTAAGGTCCGCAGCCTTGTCGTCCCGCAGGGTCGCCTGTTGGAGATATGCTTCGACGGAAGTAGCGCCGGTGGGGTCGCCAGTGGCGTTGGGGGCTTCTGTAAACTGAACCAGCTGAATGAATGTCCGGTCAGCTCCGCCGTAACTAGCCACCCCTCGGTTAATGCCAAAAGTCTGCCCCGCGCCGGTGGCGGAGTCTCGCGAGGCAATGGCGTTGATGTTTATCCCGTCAGCGGAGAAGCCCACCGGCTCTGTTATAGGCGTAGCTCCGATAAGCTCCACGCCGTCGGCGCCGCCGACGCCGCCTAATATATCCGCGCCGGTGCGACCGATGGCGCTGGAGACGAACGTGCCAGGCAAGTCGCCGATGACAAGCTCCTGGGCGGTAGCCGAGCTTGAGGTGTCTATATCGGCGCCGATGAACTCTGCGATGACGTCTCCGCCAAGTGATATGCGGATTATCTGCTCGTTGGCGTCCTGATACTCGAACACGTCCCCCCCAACGAGGGTTGTCAACAGCAGCCTAGGTTCCAGACCTTCAAAAACCGGTACGGGAAGATTGTTTGACATGTGTTTCTCCAGCAAAAATCGCCAGCCGACCAGGACGAACACCTGCTGTGCCCGAACAATCAGACAGCACTTCAACTACACCACGCGCCCGCGCACCGCCAGTTGGAACGGACGGCCAACGTCGCAATCCATGCGACAAAGGCCACAAGCCCGAACCGGGGGCACACACTCGCACGCAGATCCTACTTCAATAACAACGGCAATTCAAGCCAATTGTCGCCACAAAAAACCGTTTTTCACTCCGCCAAAATCCCCGCTCCACTCCGCTGGCTACGGTTTTCCGTATCGCCCGTGTTTTTTCTTTTCTTGTCATTCCCGCGAAGGCGGGAATCCAGTTTTTCTTGAGCCATCCCATGATCTATAAATGGAATAGACACACAGCTCCGTAGGAGCGATATCTTTGTAGTAATACGATTGTGAGATGTTTAGCTCCGTAGGAGCGGCATCTTTGTGTTGGCTTTGGAACAGTTCAAGATGTCGCTCCTACGGAGCTTGGTTCGTGGCGGTCTTTTTTTCTCAACACCCTCAATGTTGTCGTGAATTACGACCCATTCACCCCCACCCCGGATATTCGAAACGATCCGTGGACAAATAATCTTGACTCGAGCACCCAAAATCGCACGGGGTCGAGTTTCAGTGGCGGAGCGACTATTGCCAATCTCGACCCTGCCATTGTACCCAAAAAACTCGATGTGATGTCCAACGGTAATGGCTGGGCTGATTATTTGATTTACACCGGTATCAATCCCTTTGATTCTGCTTTTGATGATGAGACTCCAATCCTGTTTTTCTGGGAAAGCTCTGACCACCATGGCGGCGGGACTGATATTTTCATCAGCCATGCGGTTGTCCCCGAACCAGCTACGATGACGCTGCTGGGGCTTGGCGGAGTGATGGCACTTATCCGTCGCAGACGCAGGTAGGCCGTAAATTTTTAGCTCCGTAGCAACCGCCTTAGCCATCAAGACAGTGGCTACGGAGCGACTGTCCATCTCGTCTGCCAGTGGTGGGATGGCTGTGGAAGAAAAACAAAAAATCGTGTCATTCGAGCTGCCGTTTTTGCTTTTACTGACTACCGACTACTTTTTATCTTTGTGTTCTTCGACTCGACGGTTGGCCAGGACGGCTTCGAGCACCAGCAGCAGTATCACCGCTGCGATAAGTACGTCCCACCAGTTTCGCCCGCGAGATTCTTCGCTCGCCATCGCCCGCACATCTGACAGGCTCGGGCCTATGAACACCTTCGAGAGGCCTTGTTTGTGCAGGGCGGCTAGCAGTTGCTCGGGCGGGCAGGCAGCCAGGTTGCTCTCCGGCCCGAAGGGATTGGCTGGCCCTGGGCTGGCGGGCTGGTCTGGCCGCGTTGCGTTTGCTCGCAAGGCTTGGCGTATCATCATCGGCGGGAAGATGCTGGCCAGGGGCAGAGACGACCACTTCGGCGCGGCGCTCGTCAGGCACCAGAGCACCCGCCCGGCTTGCACTTCTCGCTGGAGCAACAAAGGCTGACCCGCGGGCAGTTGCATCAACACCTGCCATGACGGCGGGAGTTTCTCCGGATCCCTCAGCGGAAAATACCGCTGCACCCACACCGCGGGATATTCCGACAGGCTGTCGAAAAGCCCCGCCAGCAGCGGATGGGCGATGTCCATTTTTTCGACGATCTGGGCGGGAGCTTCCGGGCCGACCAAGCCGATGGCCTGGCCTAGCGGGCCCGGCAGCAGGCCTGCGCCAGCCCTGCCCAGCAGGCGGTTGTAGTTGGCGGGCTGAACATTTGGCCCGAGGAAAAAAACAGCTGCTCCGCCCCGGCTGACAAACTGTCCCATCGCCCGGGCCTGGGCGTCGGTGAAGGTTGGGACGTCGCAGAAAAACGCCGCGTCGATATTCTTGAAACTCTCGGGCGAAAACTTTGTCGCCTCAAGCCTGGCTACATGGATAGGCCAGGGCTTGTCGCGGTGCTGCTCGTCCCGCCAATCCAACGCCAGGGCCAGCACGTCTCCGGGCGAAATACTCCCTTGCCCATTTTGGCTATTGCTTACGATCAGCGCCCGCGAGCGAGGCCTGACTGTCAGGCGAAATTTTCGAATATTGTCGACCAGCAAATCATCAGACCGGCTCAGCGACACCTGCCCACTGACAAGTCCAGCGGTGCCAAACTTATGTTCGAAAACCACCTCCACTACATCGCCAGGCTCTCCAGCTGGGGCGAGGTTCCGCACCGCCCGGGCTTGCACCTCAGCCTTGCTGTCGCTGGGCTTGCTCTTGTTAAAGACACTGAAAAGCACCTCTGCCCGCTTAGGCCTGGGCGAGGAGTTTCGCAGCGTCGCGACAAACTTCACTTGCCCGTCGACTATCGCGTCGCCTTGGGTCTCCAGCGACGTGATGCCTACGTTGTCCACGACGCCCTGGCTGGAATCGACTATAAAAATAGGGATATCCTTCGCGCGGGCAAGGGCATCGAGCTTCGTTAGCGGGTCGAAGCTGAGCTTTTGCAGGTCGCTGAAAATATAAATCGCATGTTGTGGGTTGCTTTGTTTCTCCAGCAGTTCGATAGCCTGGGCAACCGACCGGGCCAATGACGACAGGCCTGGCTGAGTGCGGGCCTGGGCGAGAGTTTTGCGGATAGCGTCAAGCTGGGCGGTCAGGGGTTTTGGCGGGTGCGTGTCGCACGTTTTCAACAGCGACGCCAGAGCAGGCTTGTCCTTGCCGCCCAGCAGCGACTCGATATCAGCCCGGGCCCGAGCGAATCGGCTTGGCGAATTTTTGTTTTCAGCTGAAGCTGTCGCCTGGGAATAGCTGTCGTCTAGTACGATAGCGACCGCTTGG
>JAOZNE010000239.1:0-3135 GCA_029933955.1 Phycisphaerae bacterium | reverse complement strand
GGTAATCGACGGCAGGGTTCGGAGCTTTCGGCTCGGCATGGCCTCGGCCAGGGCGTCGCGCATCGAAAGAGTTACATGCTCGCCCTGCAAGCCCAGCCGACGAACGGATCGACCTCGCAATACGCGAGCTACCGCGGGGGCCATCGGGCCTGTGCGAGTATGGATTTCCACGCCAGGACATTGGTCTGGGGCCTGCTCGGAAAATCGGCCATCCGTTATCAGCACCGCCCAGGACTTGGCCAGCAGCAAAAAGCTGTCCTCCCCGGCAAAGCCACTAAGATATCGCACATCCTTCGGAGCGGATATCAGAACAGCATCGAGTTTGCCAGCCGACCTGGCTTGTCGCAAAGCTGCACGGCGACGCGAAGCGAAATTGGCGCCGGGAGATATTCTATGCTTGTTTTTCATAGGGAAGTGTAGGGTCGGCCATTGCCGACCATTTTCCGACGAAGGGTTAATATACTGGTCGGCAATGGCCGACCCTACGGCTGTGCGTTCCTTCGCGGCGAATTAAAAACTCACGCGAAGAGTTTCGATGTCAGATATCTTTCGCCGGTGTCGGGCAGGATGGCTACGATTGTCTTGCCCTTGTTTTCCGGCCGATGTGCCACAGCGTCCGCAGCTTTTAGAGCGGCTCCGGAAGAGATGCCCACGAACAGCCCTTCAGTAGCGGCAGCCCGTCTGGCGTAGGCCAGGGCGTCAGCTTGGTCTACCTGGATAACCTCGTCCACCACGTCGAGGTTCAGCACCTCCGGCACAAACCCCGCACCGATGCCCTGGATTTCGTGAGGCCCGGGCGAGAGAGGCTGACCGGCCTGGGCTTGGGAAAGCACGGGACTTTGACTAGGCTCGACAGCGATGGCTTGGAAGCTGGCTTTGCGTTGTTTGAGAGCCTCGGCGATGCCGGTAATCGTGCCGCCCGTGCCCACGCCTGATATCACGATGTCAACCGCTCCGTCGGTGTCTCGCCAAATTTCCTCAGCTGTGGTTTTGCGATGGGCTTCGGGGTTGGCGGGGTTGTTAAACTGGTGCGGCAGGAAGCTGTTGGGCGTCTCCGTGTGGAGCTGCTCAGCTTTGTCTATCGCGCCGACCATGCCCTGCTCAGCTGGGGTCAGCACGACCTCAGCCCCCAGGGCCTGGAGCACGCGACGCCGTTCTATGCTCATGGACTCGGGCATGGTAAGGACGCACTTATAACCTCGCGCGGCACAGACAAACGCCAAGCCTATGCCCGTATTCCCACTGGTCGGCTCGATGACCGTCGCACCCGCGGAGATAAGCCCATCCCGCTCAGCGGAAGCTATCATCGCCAGGCCGATGCGGTCTTTCACCGAAGCCATCGGATTGAAACTTTCCATCTTGCCCAGCACTACAGCCGGGGCGTCAATCAGCTTGCCGATCCGCACCAGCGGAGTATTGCCAATCGTCCGGGAAATGTCATCGTAAATTTTCATAATCGTTTGCTCCTTAGCTTCCACGAGTCTACACAGGGTTCCAAACATTCTACAAGTACTTAGCCAAAAAATCAGGCCTTTTCATTTTTTTCAATTTTTTTCGCCTGTTTTCTTTTTCTGTCATAGCCTTCATGCTCTTCATGGTAAAAAAAATTCTAAAAATCCAAACAGTAGTCTTGACGCCAGGACAATATACTCTATAATCCCTATAGAGTCAATAGGGATTATCTTTTTTGATAGTTTTTTCCACAGGACAAAGCGGACTAAAAATACCATGAAGACCAGCGAGAACAAGACGAGCCTGTTTCCATGCAGGCAGATACCGGGCGACCCCGCCGACGCCAAGCTGCTCGGGCTGTATCGGCAGGCCCAGGAGGATAGGTGGTTGCAGCGAGTGAAAATACCTGGCGGCGAGCTTACGGGCCTGGCTTGGCGGAAGTTGGCGGAGTTGGCTCGGCGGTTTACGCCCGCTACACCGTTGCACCTGACGACGAGGCAGGATATCGAAATTCACGATTTGCAGGCCAGCGATGTCCCAGCTGTGCATTTGGAATTGCAGGCTGCGGGGCTGAGCAGTTTCACAGCTGCGGGAGACACGCCGCGGAACACCGTCGTCTGCCCATGCAGCGGAACCCGGGCTGGCAGCGCAAGCCTCAGGCCCCTGGCCCGGCTCATCGAGAGCCAGGCTGCGGAGATCGACGGCGTCTATACCCTGCCGCGGAAGTTCAAAATGTCGCTCTCCTGCGGGCCAGGCTGTGGCCAACCCTGGATAACCGACCTGGGCCTGGTCTTCAAACGGCGAGAAGGCCTGGCTGGGTTTGCGGTTGTCGCAGCAGGGTCGCTCGGCGCCAGGCCCGGCACTGGCGTGGTGCTGATGGATTGGCTTGCAAGCCAGGATGTCGTGCCGTTGGTGATTGCGACGATACGATTTTTCGCTGCCCATGGCGACCGGGAAAACCGTCGCAAAGCGCGACTTCGACATGTCCGAGAGCGTATGGGCGACGATGTTTTCATCGCCAGGCTGACAGAGGTCTTCGAGCGGACCCGCGCGGAAAAAGATTGGCCCGTCGCCACCCTGGACCCAGCCAGGCTGGACCACCCGGCGAAACAAACTTTGACTTTTGCCAATGGCGACGTCTCCCCGGCGATGGCGGACGACCTGGCCGCCCTGGCTGAGGACGCGGAGACGCTGGTTCGGCTGGACACGCATCATCGCGTGGTGGTGTTTGGCCGAAGCGAAGCGGGGCTGAAAGAGAAACTCGACGCAGCAGCTTCTCTCTGGCCCGCAGCCAATTTGGCGGCCTCGGTGGTTGCCTGCCCGGGCAAGCGATGGTGCGCCCACGGGCTGGTCGACACGAACAGCCCAGCTGATGTTATCCGGCAGCGGTTTGCGAAAATCTTGCCCGCTGGTACAACGGTCTGCATCTCGGGTTGTCCCAATGGCTGCGCGCACCCAGCGGTAGCTGACATCGGCTTGACTGGGCGAATAATTCAAGACGACGCAGGCCTGAAAACAGACGCGTTTGACATCCTAACCGACGGCGGCATGGGACGAGACGAACGACTGGCCAAACCCATAGCGACAAAAATACCCGCAAAGAATGTAGCGGACGAAATCGAGAAGTTCACCATGAAGCACATGAAGAGCATGAAGTAGTTTTTGTTTTTACTGATTACTGAC
>JAOZNE010000238.1:0-3153 GCA_029933955.1 Phycisphaerae bacterium | reverse complement strand
CTTTGCGGTTTCGGCGTCCATGGCGTAGCTGGCTATCAGCCTTGGCCAGATCACCTCGAGCGTCGCGGGCGAATCGAAAGCGTCGGCTGCGATGAACTGCCCGTCCACCGCGGCTACCACGCCGCACGCACCGGACGGATACGGCAGAGCCTGGCGGTATCGGTCGAGCACCTTGGTCTGCGAATCCATCGCGTCGGACATTGCCGCTGTCGGCGATTCCATGTGGCAGTGGTGCAGTGCCTCGTCCACGCAATTCCACACCGCGGACTGATCGCTGTGGGCGACCCCCTCGGCCTCCAGGCAGTGCATTACATCGCAGCTCTTGCGTTGGCGGAGTTTGCTCGGCGCGTAGTTGCCAGTCTTGAATTCCCGGCTGGTGTGGCTCCATCGGCCTTGCTCGACACACGCAACGGGAATCCGCGTTTTAGACTTGCCCGCTAGCAGTATGCTGGTATCCATAATTCGATTCTGCTTAGCTCCCTGCAGCTCCTCACCGTCGATCATCAACACGGGATTGTCCGCGTCGTTCACCGCCAGAAGCTCCGGCACGCTGCCAGACTCGTCGATCTCGGTAACCGTGAGCAGCCCGGCGTTGATAGCTTCGGAGGCCAGCATGTAGTCCTGGAATCGGAGCTGATGCCCCTCCCCCCTCAGGGGCACCAGCGTTAAGTTTCGATGCCCGATCGCAACGGCGGTTGTCAGGCTTGGAAGCACGTCTTTCATTTTGATAGTAGTCATAGCTATCCCTTTCAGTAATTGTTTGCCGATGTAAGGATAGCGGGTTCCCATGACAGGGCAGGTCGCATCTGGCTGGAATTTTTAAAAATTTTCAAAAAAGTTTTCGGATGAAAAAATCCAGCCATGACCAATCCTGTCATAGACATGGGTTACTATTTACGAGTGGAACTCGTCGGGCGGTTGGCGTTTTTTCGGTGAAGCGATATGAAAGGGTGAGACTATGGCTCGGGGCGATAATTTGTTTCGGCAGTGGGAATTGATAAAGGTGCTGCAGGGCCATCGGTTTGGTGTGAGTATCGATGAGCTTGCGTCGCGGCTGGAGTGCAACAGGCGGACCGTTCAGCGGGACCTGGATATGTTGCAGGATATCTTTCCGATCAGCTACGAGCAGCGGGATCGCGGCAAACGATTTTGGAAAATGGCTCATGACACCGTCGAGTCTGAGCAGCTGCAGCTGACCATGACCGAAATGCTCAGCCTGTTCCTTTCGCAGCAATTGCTCCTGCCGCTTTCGGGCACGCAGTTTGGCGATGGCTTGCAGACGGCGTTGCAGAAAATCCGGGCACTGCTGCCAGCCAAGGCTCTGAACTACTTCGAAGGCCTGGACGAATCGTTCTTCATCAAGAGCCTGGCCAACCACGACTACTCCGGCCAGGACAAGGAAATCCGCATCCTCAACGAAGCTATCCTGAACCTCAAAACCGCGCGGGTGGTCTACCACTCCGCCAGCCGGGGCCGCGAGGTCATCAGCGAGTTTCACCCATACGGCATGGTGCTGCTGCACGCGTCGCTGTACTGCATCGGCTATCTCGCGTGCTACGAGGAAGTCCGCACGCTGAAGGTCTCGCGGATAAAAGGCCTGACGAGCCTGAGCAAGACGTTCGAAAAGCCGGAAGATTTTTCCCTGGCTGGCCATTTCCATGGCGCGTTCGGAATCTTCCGAGCCGACAAAAAACAGAAGATACGAGCCGAGTTCACAGGCTGGGCGGCGACAAATCTTCGCGAGATTCAGTGGCACCCAAGCCAAAAGATTTTGAAGGATAATGGCAAGGGCCAGGCCGAGGGTAAAGGCAAGGGTGATAGCTGTGGCCAGGGCCCAAAAGTCGTCGCGACTTTTAACCTTGGCAGCACAGTCGAGTTCAAACGCTGGCTGCTGGGCTTCGGCAAACACGCCCGAATCGTCAGCCCCAAATCTCTAGCCAATGACCTGCGAGATGAGATAAAATCCGCTTTGGCTAAATATTGAAAGGAACGAAAAATGTCAAATCAAAATAATATGGTGCGTGAAGATGGTGTGGTGTGCGAAGCGGCTTGGGAGAAAGCAAAGGTTAAGGTGTTCCATCTGATGAAGGAGAAAACCCAGCCTCTAAAGTGCGGCGTTAAGCTTGGGCAGCTTTTCCTTGATGGCATTCGAAATAATGGGGATCGTGGTGGTATTGCCTATAAGCTGGCAGCTCGTACAATAGCAATCATGGACGGCTGGGAGGGGAAAAACATACGCTCTTTTGATGACATCGATCAAATGATCAAAGACGGATCGGATGAAATTGCCGATGCGCTGAAAGCTACTGCGATAGCCAATATAATCAAAAGTACCACTAAAGAGAGAACATCAGACAAGCGACTGAAGGAGGCTATGGCTTGTGATTCCTCTTGGCATGAGCAAATCAAAAAAGCCAAGCCGAATATCGTACTCTGTGCCGGGCCAGGGCTTTTCAATGAGGTGTGGAATTATCTGAGCAAACAGAAGGAGGAAAACAAGAGACCTCGGCCCCATCACGGTGCTGACGGAAAGGCATGGGGGTTGTTTTGGGGGAAGACCTCAAAGGACGGACTGGAATATTTCCTATATGATGACTGTGTCTATTTGCAATTTTACCACCCCAGCTACTACGGTAAGAAACAAGAGGAATTTCACGACCTTCTAGCTGGAAGTATAAAAACGGTGCGACGAGCATTTAACGAGCAAAAGCTTCTTCAGGAAACATGTTATGGTGGCCGACTCATCTAGCGATGGGAAAAGACGCGGGTATGACGCCGACACGCTCTCGGCCTTGTTCGATGACGGTGATTGTGCGGTACCTATCGAAAAAAAACTTACGGGCGGCTGGCGGCGTCAGGTAAGGCCCGGCGTATTGAGCAGGCCAGCTATAGCGTCTGGCTTCTGGAGCAGAGGGGCAAGGATCTGCTCGCAGCTGACAATGAGTTCTGAATGGGGGACGCCGATCGTCGTTTTGCGCGGTGTACACCGCGCAATGGCGTGAAATGTGCCGCAAAACCACGCAATTGAGAAAACCCTTGCAATTTAGAACACACGATGGCAGCGTGAGTTATAGAAATTGGCCGCCAGCAGTTGGTGTCTCCGGAGCAAGAGGTCGTGAGTTCGAATCTCGCCGGGCGTAGTTGTTTGTAATC
>JAOZNE010000237.1:0-3163 GCA_029933955.1 Phycisphaerae bacterium | reverse complement strand
GTTTCAGCGAATCTGACGGCTGGGAACGCCGCGGCTGGAACGGCTGGTTCCTGCCTGAAGGCGGGCAGATAGTCGACTCCCGCAACTTCGGCGACATAACGTTGGTGGAATAAGGAAAAGGATTCAGGAAACAAACATGGATGGGCAGGGTAGGCAGGATTTAGTTTTACGTCCTGTCAATCCTGTCCGTCCATGTGAATATAAAAGAACCGTAACATGAGAACCAAAACTAATACTATCGAAAGACATAGTGTTATGAAGAAACTCGCATTATTATTGGTAGTAGTATTCGCAGTCGTCGCAAATGCTTCAGCGGTGAATGTTAGGGAGCATGGCGTCAAGGGTGACGGCAAGGCTGACGACACCGCGGCGGTGCAGGCGTTGTTGGATAAGAAAACTTCGGAATTATTTTTCCCGGATGGAGTTTACCTTTTAGGCACTCTGAAAGTTCCGGGGGATACGACGATTCGGTTTGCGCCCAAGGCAAAGTACAAAATAAACCCCGCCAAGCTAAAGGAGTTCCAGATTAACCCGAAGGTCAAAGCCAAAAGAGCCATTATTCTCAGCGGCGATAATATTACGCTAGACGGGCTGGACTTTGATTTTATGACAGCAAGCGGCAAAGAGCTGGGGGTCAAGGACCTCAAGTCGATTATCTATGGCGATGGCATCAGTAACCTGAGAGTTACCCGTCTGCGTGCGATACGGAAAACGTTGACTGGAATGCCCGGTTCACACCCCTATTTGAAGGAGCGAGGGTTCAATGCCAGTTTTCTGGAAAGGAAGATGAGGGTAATCGAGCTGGAAAACTGTCATGATATTGAGGTGGACAGGTGTGAGGTCGCCAAGGTCGGTTTCTTGCTGATGGCACAGTTTTGCGAAAATGTTTCCGTCCATGAAAACCGGGCCCAGTGGGCGGCGAGTATAACGCGGTTTAATTATGGCAGAGGTCTGCGTCATTACGCCAACTGGAGTCGTAATGTTGTGTTCCAGTGCGTCTGGTGGGGCGGCAATTGTGGGATACCGGACAAGAGGTCGAATGTTGTTCGCCCCGATCTCAAGCCTGGCGATAAAGGTTTTGATATTCAAACTGCCGGCGTTTACGACGTCAGCGTTCAAAACAACTATGCCGAATACGGCGTAACCCTGGCGTGGGGAGCCAAAGCGCGTAATGTGCTCATTGACGGCAATATTGCCCGTTTTATGGATGACATGGCTTATGACTGCGAGGGCGATGAGAACATAATTATCAGCAATAATATTTCCATCAATTCAGCCGTCGCTGGCATCGGGTGTTATTTCTGGACCGACAAGGTGCAGATAACCGGCAACCTGATAATGGTTCTGGATGAGGGAGACGACCGATACAAAGGCATGTTTGTCCGGTTGCATTCCGGCGGTAAGATGGGGCCGGATAAGGTCGGTACGGGCAAGGCGTTTGTCAGTGGCAACCTTTTCGTTTCGGAGGTTATCAGTAAAAAACATCAGGGCGACACGCTTAACCGGATGATCCAGGTCGAAGATTGTCGCGATATTACTATAAGTGGAAATAAGTTTATCAATGGCTGGATTCGTACGGCGCCGTGGTGTAGATCCGGCAAAGTTACTATAATGAACAACGAATTCGACAACCGACTCGCGAGCAACAGCCCAGCTATCCGGATTGATTCGAACGGCACGGAAGCTATTATCCGCAACAATATCATTAGGCTGGTACAGGGCGCCGAGAGTAAGCCCGGCTTCAAAGACGCAGCTATTCATATCCTCGCAAGCTCGGGGAAACGAATGATAATTGAAGGCAATATAATTGAAGGCTGGCTGAATTCGATTTCCTGCAAACCAAAAAATCCCAAAGCTGCACCAGCTAAATATATTATCAAAAACAATAGTATCACGGGCAGCATGGACTTCCTGGGCCTACCAGGGCAGTTCCAAACGTATGTACGGAACAATCTGAACATAGACACGCTACGGCAGGTAAAAGCGATATTTGTTCCAGAAAAAGATTTCAAAGACGAAAAATATAAAATGTGAGGGGGCAGGAGTCAGGATAAAACCCCGGCAAGAGATAAAGTCTTGCTGGGGTTTGTGTTTTTATCGGAGAGGGTGGGATTCGCTTCGCGGCGCCGTGGCGTCAAACTCACGGTACCTTTTCGGCACACCGGTTTTCGAGACCGGCACGATCAACCGCTCTGTCACATCTCCCGGGTCAAGCCTAGCCAATTTGGGTAGCGAATTTGGCCAGGCTGGACGTGTCCGAAACAAAAAATGATGGGCCGCTACAGCGAACCATCGCACAGCGATGTATCGCCACCCAGCCGGGCCGTCAAGCATATTATCGCTCAGCATATTATCGCTCCGGCGATTCGGCGTAGCGGAACAACTGATTGACTTTTCCGCCAGCGGCTCGCATAATGCCCATCCGCAGCCAGCTGACAGCGAGCCTGGCTGACGTAAGTGCGCCCGTAGCTCAGCTGGATAGAGCGCTTGCCTCCGGAGCAAGAGGTCGTGAGTTCGAATCTCGCCGGGCGTATTTTAGACAACTTCTGTTGGTTCCTATAGTTGGGAACACCTACCGAAAGTCGGTAGTGTGGCTTTTAGCCCGTTTTTGCGCGGTGTTACACCGCGCAAAGCGACGAAAGGACCACTACCGATGCGACGCACACCCGAAAAAACCTCGAAAAACGCAAGCTATCCTTCCCAAAAAAAACGCTCGCAAAACATCCCGCAAGCCGCCCCGCCCAATGCCATCACCGCATGCAAGCCGGAGGACAAGACCATCGGTGAAATTATTCTGCCTTGGTGGGAGTACGCGCAGAGCTACTATTGCTCGGCGTCAGAGGTGGACAACATCAGAATCATCCTTCGCCTTCTCTGGCAGTTTTATGGCAGTGAGCCTGCTGGCGATTTTGGCCCGCAGAAACTCCGCCTGCTGCGTGAACGCATGATCCTCGGAGAATCAGCACGCTCAACCGCCGCGTAAACCCTGGGCCCGGCGATGCATCAACCAGCAGGTCAAGCGCATCCGCCGCATGTTCAAGTGGGCTGTGGCCCATGAGATGGTTCCCGTAGAGGTTCACCATCGTCAAACGCTGGGAAGATTTTACCGGCCAAAAGGCGGAGAGGATTCCGGCTACCGCTGAGAGGCTTGTGGCAGCCACGT
>JAOZNE010000002.1:25968-35403 GCA_029933955.1 Phycisphaerae bacterium | reverse complement strand
GCGGCACCCGGTAGGGGTAAAACGATTGGTCGAATCAGGCTGCGTCATATTCCCGCCTGCGCGGGAATGACAAAGAAAAGAAAAACAAAAAAAACATGGGCGAGACGCCCGCGTTACATCAGCGTGTTGACTGCTTCTATGAACGCTCGTATTTTTTCGGGGTCTTTTTGGCCTGGCGAGGATTCCACGCCGCTGGAGACGTCCACCGCCCAGGGTTGGGTGGCGCGGATGGCTTGGGCTACGTTGGTTGCGTCCAGGCCGCCTGCGAGGATAATTGGCGGCAGGTCGTCCATGCCTCCGTGCTGCTCAGCTTCGCTCAGCAAGTCCCAGTTGAATCGCTCGCCCGTGCCGCCCGGGGCGTGTGGGCTGTAGGTGTCCAGCAGCACAGCTTCCAGCGAACTGTCCGGCGGGATGCAGACCAGCCATTCGTGAATGGCGACGATGGATTCGGCGTTGCGAATTCGGAAGGCTTTGACGCAGGGGATTTTTATTTCGCCCAAAATGCTCGGCAGCTCGTGCCCGTGTAGCTGGGCGATGGCGATGCCGGTCTGCTCGGCGGTGTCGTTTATCTGCTCGGCTGTGGCGTCGACGAAAACTCCCACCGCGGGCACTTGACCCTGCAGAGCTTGGACTATCTGCCTTGCCCGGTCGTGCGAAACATATCGGCTCGACTCGGCGAAGACAAGTCCGATGAAGTCCGCGCCGAGTTCCGCCGCGGCCTGGGCCTGGGCTGGGTCGGTCAGGCCACAGATTTTTACGTGCGTTTTTTCCATAGCCAGGAGTATACCATCGCTGGGGCGAGAAATCAGCGGCGAATTTTATGCACAAAAATCGTCCCGCCCCTTGACAGGCAGGGACAGCGTAACTATCCTGTGCCTTCTTGCCCGGGTGGCGGAATTGGCAGACGCGCTAGGTTGAGGGCCTAGTTGGGCTAGCGCCCAGTGCTGGTTCGACTCCAGTCCCGGGCATTTTTTTGTCCACGCCCAATTGCTACGAGGCCCATTGCATTTGTAGTTTGCGATGATGGGTAGCGCAGTCGCGCAGGTAGAGGTTTATCAGCGTTTGATACGGGATGCCTGTTTCTTCCGCCAACGACTTGAAGTATTTCACGGAATCACGATCTAGTCGCATAGTAACAGGCTGTTTGAGATACTTGGTATAAGGGTTTTTCCGCCCTTTCATCTTCGAGAAATCATAATGTTCTTTCATTTTCTTTTACTCCAATAAACTTGCTCTTCATCTTTGTCAGCTTTCCTGGCTGAGATTATTCTCACGATGGTTTCCTCTCGCCTGAAACAATGACAAACAACAAGTGTCTTTAATTTGAAGCTCGTACCAAGCAGAATAAATCTATCTTCATTTCCTGAATGTTCGGGGTCGAAAAAGGCGATAGCATGTTCATCGTAAAAAACCGTTCGTGCCTCATCAAAGGACACTTCGTGCTTTTTGGCATTCGTCCTGTTTTGCTTCTTGTCCCATTCGAATTCAAGATATTTCATATGTACATTATACTTATGGCTATTGAAGTGTCAATACGAGTTTAGCTATCCATGTCGTCGGCTGGCTTGGTTTGGTCTTGGGCGGGTGTTTCGCCGGTGTTTTTTTTGCGGTGTTTTCTGCCGCCTCGCTTGCCACGTCTGCGGGTTTTTTTCTTTGCGGTTTCAGGCTCGGTTTTTTCCGCTGGCTCCGAAGGTTCGGCTGAGTCGGTTTGTTCGGACTGATTGGCTTGCTCGGCCTGTTCTGGTTGTTCGTCCAGGGCTTCGTTTTGGGTCGCTTCTGCTCTTAGTTGGGCGAGTTCCTCGTCGGCTTCGCGGACTGGCAGGATGGCGTTTTCGGAACTGGTCCGTACCAAGGCTGATTTGCGGGTTGTGTTGTTGCCGGCGGCCTCGGCGGTTTCGGTGTCTTTGGCGTTGTCGTCGGCGTCGGTGGTGGTTTCCTCGGTGGTAGCAGTGGCTTCGGTGGTGACGGTGGTTTTTTTCTTTCGGTTTCGGCCTCCTCGTCGGCCTCGCTTGCGGGTTTTCTTGGCGGGGGTTTGCTCGCTGGTCTCGCTGCTGGCTTGGTCGTCTGCTTGTTGCGAAGTTTCTTGTTTGGCAGCGGGGGCGGATTTTTTGGCAGGGCGTTTGCCTTTGAGGATATCTTTGATATCTATGAATTCAGCTTGGGCGTTTTTCACATCTTTGGCAGCTTGTTTGTCCCAGGCGACCTGCGAGCCTCGGGCGTTTTTGCAGGTGATTTGCACGTCGTTGCCGGTGAGTTCGTCTTGTGCCGTGATGACGATGTCTTTTTCCGTGCGAAGTTCAAGCCCAGCTATGCTTTGGCGTTGCGTGTTGAGCAGATGATGGGCGACCCGGGGTGAGACTGCTATTTCTATCCGGGTAACATCCGGGTTCGCGCAGGCGGCGTGCAGGCTTCGCATTACTCGCAGAGATACGGATTCTTCGCTCATTATTTGACCTGCCCCGTCGCAGTGCGGGCAGCGGGAGTAGAGGCTTTGCTTCAGCGAAGGCCTGAGTCGTTGGCGGGTCATTTCGATCAGGCCGAAGTTGCTTATCCGCAGGACTTTGCTTTTGGCCCGGTCGTTTTTGAGCAGGTCTCGCATTTTTTTCTCGAGCGCCCGGCGGTTTTTCTCGTCGCGCATGTCGATGAAGTCGATAACGATAACGCCGCCCATATCGCGCAGGTGGAGCTGCCGGGCTACTTCTTCCGCTGCTATCAGGTTCAGCTTGAGCGCGTTTTGCTCGGGGTCGTTGTGCGCCCGGAAGTTGCCGGAGTTCACATCGATAGCTACCAAAGCTTCGGTCTGGTCGATGACGAGCGAGCCTCCTTTTTCCAGCTCGACTTGGCGGGAGTGTATCTTCCGGATTTCGTCTTCGACGCAAAACTCCTCGAATAGTCCCTTTCGGCCCGAGTATAGTTCCAGCTTGCATTTGGCCCGCGGCACGGCTACGTCGAGAAATTCTTTTACCCCCAAGGTAACCGGCTCGCTGTCGCATATAATTCGGTCGATGTCGGAGTTGTAGATGTCGCGGAGCGTTCGCAGTACCAGGTTGGACTCTTGATATATTTCGCAGGGTGCGGATGCTTTTTCGATCCGCTTGTCGATGGATTTCCATAGCCTGGCGAGGTATGACAGGTCTCGCTGCATGTCGCGTTTGGTTCTGTCCACGCCGGCGGTGCGTACGATGACGCCCATGTCCTTGGGAATTTCCAGCTGGTCCAGTATGCCTCGGAGGTGCGAGCGGACTTCTTCGTCCTCGATTTTTCGGCTAATGCCAACGTGCGTCATGCCGGGCATGGTAACCAGCAGCCTGCCCGGGATAGACAGGTACGTCGTCATGGCGGGGCCTTTGGTGCCGATGCCCTGCTTGATCATTTGCACGACGATCTCCTGGCCTCGCTTGAGACATTCCTGGATGGGAGGCCTGCTGCGATGCGAAGACCGCCTGCCGACCTGCTCGGTGGTTTTGGAAGATTTTGGGAAGAACTTCGGGTGCAGGTCCGAGATATGCAGGAAGCCATTTTTAGCGTCGCCGAAGTCGATAAATGCAGCTTGTATCGAAGGCTCGATATTCGTGACCTTGCCTTTGTAGATGTTGCCGACCTGGCTGGCGCTGCTGGCTCGTTCGGTGTAAAGTTCTTCGAGTCGGCCCGCGTCTAAAATCGCGATGCGGCATTCGTGCCCCTCGACCGTGTTGATCAACATTTGTTTGCTCATATAATTTTCCTAAATTTTATAGTTGGACTAGCCCATCGTTTGGGCAGTCTGAATTTTTTATGTTTTTCTGTCATTCCCGCGAAGGCGGGGATCCATTTTTTTGTCATTCGTGTTTTGCTGTTTTTGTTCTTTTACAATAATCCGTGGTTATCAGTGTTTATCCGTGGTTCGCTGTTTTTGTCTGCTCGGCCTGGTCGGTTTCCAGGCGTGTTCTTGTTAGCTTGGCCAGTTGTTCCGGGCCTGTCATGTCCAGCAGGGCCAGGGCTTCGCCGGGCCTGGCCCAGGCTTCGTTGTGCGCTTCGCATACGAATCGCAGCTTGTCGTTGTCTACTATTTCCAACTTGGCCAACATTGGTTTTATGTCCACATCTCGGCTGGCGGGGGGTTGTTGGCCTGGCCCTTTGCCTCTGCCTCGGCGGGGCTTGGCCCGTCGAGATACCAGCCAGGCGTCCTGGCTGTGGAGCTGGTCGAGCCGCTGGGTCAGGCTTGTAACCTGGCTTGGCGACAGGGCCATCTCGTAGGTAACCCGCTTTGGGTGGAGGGTTTTTGCGCCTTCCAGCACAGTAGCCTGGGTGAATCTCATGCCGTCTGGGCAGTTGCGATTCAGCCTGGCCAGGCTGTCCGCAGTGTCGATACTGCCGTCCAGTGCGAGCACCAGGCAGTCGTCCAGCGTAGCGACACCTACGGGGCGGGGACAGATAAGCGAATACACAGCCCGCGGGTTAAAACCCTGCGAATAATGAAGCGGCAATTCAGCCCGGCTTGCAGCCCGCTCGATCGCCCGCATCGTGTCATGATGCGAGAGAAATCTCAGGTCGCCCTCAATAGCCAATCGTATTTTTAAGTAGTTAGTTATCAGTTTTCAGTAATCAGTAAAAGTAAAAACAAAAGAAAGAAACAAAAGGCACTACGAAAATCGCGAAATACGCGAAAGGATTTTTGATTAAAAAAATCCGTGTAATCTTCTTAAAATCAGTGTAATCCGTGGACTCCTGTTTGCCTGTTTGCCTATTGCCTACTTCCCCTATTCCGCGTAATGTTCTGGCATAATTTTTCTGGTTGCTGCTCTTAAGTAGCTCGTTATTTCGCTGTCTGTGTCGAATTTGCTTACTTGCCGGGCTACTTCCAGTGATTGTTGGATTGTGATTGACCGGATGATTTTTTTTACTTCGGGAATGGCCCTGGGTGCGCAAGAGAAGCATCTTATGCCCAGTCCCAGCAGTAGCAGGGTGAACTCCGGGTTGGCAGCTATCTCGCCGCAGAGGCAGACAGGTATATCGTGTTGTTGTCCGGTGCGGACGACCTCGCGGATGAGTCGCAGCACAGCTGGGTGTGCCGCGGTGAACAGCGAGGCTACTCTTTCGTTGCCACGGTCTACCGCCAGGGTATACTGCACCAGGTCGTTGGTGCCAATGGAGAAAAAGTCGACCTCTTTTGCGAAGGCGTCAGCCTGGAGGGCAGCGGCTGGCACTTCGATCATCACGCCGATGGGGATGTCTGGCTTGTGCGGGATATCTTCTTCTTCCAAATCCTCCGCTACGTCTCGCACGATGCTCTTGGCTTGGCGGAGTTCCCGCAGGGTCGAGACCAGCGGGAAAAGCATTTGCACATCGGCGTCCACGCTGGCTCGGAGGATGGCGCGAATCTGCCTTTTGAACAGTGGGAGGTTTTGCAGCTCGAGGCAGAAGCGGATGGATCGACAGCCCAGGAACGGGTTTCGTTCGGGGTTTCGTGCCCGGCTTTGCGTGTATTTGTCCGCTCCCAGGTCGAGCGTTCGGATGGTAATGGTTTCGCCGGGGCTATCTTCGATGACCTGCCGATACGCCCGGTAATGGTCTTCCTCCGATGGCTCGGTGTCTGAGCTGAGGAACAGGAACTCCGTGCGATACAGCCCCACGCCCTTGCCACCCTTGCTGCGGACGGTGTGGACTTCTTCGGGAAACTCGATATTGCCCCGGATGATAATCTCGTGGCCATCTTTGGTAATCGCGGGCAACTCCCGCAGCGTGTCCAGGCTGTGGGCAAACTCGACCTGCTGGCGGGCGAGGTTGCGACTGTCTTCGAGGGTTTCCTCGTCGGGGTCTACTATCACCAGGCCTCGGCTGCCATCGACGATAAGCAGGTCGCCGCCCGATGCCAGGGAGGTAATGTCTTCCAGTCCGACGACCGTCGGTATCCCGAGGGCCTTGGCGACGATGGCGGTATGGCTTGTCGCTCCGCCTGCGTCAGTGGCGATGCCCTTGACATGTTCGCGGTCCATCGCAGCGGTGTGGCTTGGCGTCATATCGTGGGCTACGAGTATCACATCGCGTGTCATGTGCGAGAGCGTTTGTCGTTGTTGTCCGGTGAGGTTTCGCAGCAGTCGCTTTTCGATATCGTAGACATCTTTGGCGCGGTCGGCGAGATACTGGGGCATGTCGCGGAACTCTTTGGCGTAGCTTCGCAGGACGGTAGCGACCGCATACTCAGCTGTAACGTGCCCGCCGAGGATGGTGTCCTTGAATTTGTTCTGCAACACCTTGTCAGCCAGCAGGCCCAGGTGGAAATCGAAAATACTCGCAGCTTCCTTGCCGATGCGCTCTACCGTGCGTTTTTGGAGGGTGCGTATTTCCTCCTTGGATATTTTCAAAGCCTTTTTCAGCCTGGTCAGCTCGCTTTGAACGTGGTCGATGGGCACACGGCGCTGAGGGATGTCGAACTCCTCGTTGTCGATCACAACGACCTTGGCTATCGCCACGCCTGGCGATACTCCTATGCCCTTTTTTTGTATCATTGTCTGTTTTCCCCGCGAAGAATCATTCGCCGAATCCGCTGTTCACGAGGCCACACAGGGCCTCGATGGCTTCGGCGGCGTCATCGCCGTCGGCGGTAATTTTAAGTGTCGTGCCCTTGGTCGCAGCCAATCTCATCACGGACATTATGCTCTTGGCGTCCACGACCAGCGAACCCTTGGCCACCTCTATGCCGCAGGTGAAGCTGTTAGCCAACTCCACGAACTGCATCGCGGGTCGCGCATGGAGGCCAAATTTGTTGGCAATCATAACTTCTTGTTCGATTCGTGGCACAGCTGTTACCCCATCTCATCCGCTTCCTGGATCAGGTCGATAATAGCTTCGTTCGTCTCGGCCTGGCGGAGGAACTTGCGGAACATATCTCGTTGCACGTGCCGGAAAATGGTCTCCATTGCCTGGAGATGCTCGTCCGGGTCGTCTGGGCTGGAAAGCAGCAGTATCACGGAATAGACCGGCTGGGAGTCCAGGCTGCTGAAGTCCAGGCCCTCAGCTGCGCCGCCAATGGTTGCGATGGGCGACTTCAGGCCCTTGAGTTTGGCATGCGGCATGGCGATGCCTTTGCCCATTCCGGTGGTCGCTTGACTTTCCCGAGCGAGCACAGCCTGGATTATCGCATCGACGTCGCCACTGGCCAAGGCCCCTGCCTGGGCCAATGCCTCGACCAGTTCGGCGATTGCTTCGTCGCGAGTTGTAGCTTGCAGTTTTGCCCGCAGGGCATCGATTACCACTATGTCCGCTAATTTCATTGTGTACTCCCGGTGCTGAATCCAGCTATATTTTTTAAGTCATCAGTCGCGCCAAAGGGCTATATCAGCCCAACCCGCAGAAGCATGGGGTTGCAAGTGTACACAAAATTCACACGAAATGCCAGCCCTGGAATGGAAACCGACGCGGAAAAATGAAAAAACCTCCCCGCATCCCCCAAACGTCATTCCCGTCTCCGCCCGAACTTTTCACATGGACAGACACGACAAGCAGGATAAATAGAAGAGTAGAAAAGATCCCACATATCCTGCTTATCCATGTTTGAAACGTTTCCTGCGCAGACCCGGCCCGGTGCCGTGGTTGCGGTTTTTGCAACCACATTTTTGCATGGGCAAGACGCCCAGGCTACGGACAGATCCAAAAGGAGTTGGTTATTCCATGTCCTCAGCTGCTTCGGTAGCCTCCTCGGCTACCTCAGCCAGGATATCAGCGTGAGGCCTGCCCTGGCGGTCCCGCACCTTGTCCTTGTGTCGGCGAAGCTGTTGGACGATTTTGTCTATGCACTGGTCGAGGCACGCGTACATGTCCTGCTCGCGATGATGAGCTACGAACGTGTGCTTTTGGCTGGCCTGGACTATAATCTCCGCGGTCGGCTGGCCTGCCTCCATGTCCATTATCACCTCGATGGACTGGATATTGTCGTAAAACTTGGGAAACCGTGCTACCTTTTCCTCAGCATACTCGCGGAGGGCTTCGGTCGCGTCCATGTGTCTGGCGTGCACTGAAATATTCACTAATCGTTCTCCTTATCTCCGCAGCTGTTCAGAGCTACGGGCTAAACACTACCACCAAAATACACGAAAACCAATCGCACCATGAAGCTCTGCCCAGCACTTATTTGCGAAAATCTCAGGTCGATGGTTCTTTGCCAAACTCAACCGCTGCCCAACGTGTCAAATAAGTGCTGGGGAAGATTTTTCAGATAAAAAACTTTACGTGCTTCATGGTAAACTATGCGTCCTCTTGCAGCGAATCCTTACGCCGAAACAGGCCTTTGGGCTCTGATAACTCTTTTTCGACAACCTGATGGCCTGGCTGAATCACGCCGCCGCTTATCGTGAACCGCAAAGCATCGTCGATACTCATGGGCAAATCTATAACCTTGTCTCTGCCTACTGTTATTGTATACCCCGTAACCGGCGTAGGACTCGAAGGAATAAAAACGGTTATCAAGTCCTCATGCAGTGCATCGTGCAGGGTGCGAATGCCGGGGTTTGTTGCTAACCCCAGCGACCATATGCCTTTACATGGATATTCCACAGCCACTACGCTCGAAAATTCCAGCTTGCGTTCGACCAATAAAAAATCTGTAACTTGCTTGGCTGAGGGGTATATCTGCTTAATTACCGGAAGGCGAATAAGTGTCCTTTCGATAACTCTCCAGACGGGCTGGCCCAGGAAGCTCGCGAGGAACCGCCCGAAGATGTACACGCCGACGATGGCAAGGAGGAAGCCCACCCAGAAGAGTTTTTCGTGCCAGAAGTCGAAGATCATCGCCCGGGCCTGGCTGATGTCTGCCTGATCGGTGAGATGGGCTAACCTCACCCAAAGAATCGTGGTCAGATGGGCAGCTGCGTTGTTTATGTAGATGCCGCAGTAGTCCTGGATGAGCGTGAAAACCCAGACGATAATCGCGATGGTCGCCACGGTCGGAAGCACCGCAGCCAGCCCGCGAATGAAAAAATGTCGGAAATCGCCTGTGAATGTTTTTTTCAAGTCAGCATCCTTGCTATCGCACCAGATCAGTATTTTATCCGATAGAGCAGCAAAAAGTCCATAGCTTACACGGATTTTTTGAAATGAAATAATATGAAAAAACCTAACCATTCATGGCCACACAACAATTCGCCATGAAGCACATGAAGAGCACGAAGTTCTTTTTTTCTTTCTTTGTCATTCCCGCTTGCGCGGGAATGACACGGGGGGGGTAGCCATGTTCGGCGACCCATGGCTACCCCGCAAACAGCCACAATCCTTCATAAGCTTCATGGTGCAATTCGTGTTTTGCTGTTCACGCGTTGCCATATGCTTTTAGGACATTTCGGCCTGATCGCATCTTGGTAAGATGCTGGGCGGTTTCCTTGCTCTTGGTTGCCAGCGTCAGGCCCAGCGAATAGTGCAAGCCATGGATTTCCCGAACGTGTTCGAGACACTCCCAGGTCA
>JAOZNE010000002.1:19605-25868 GCA_029933955.1 Phycisphaerae bacterium | reverse complement strand
AGCGAATAGTGCAAGCCATGGATTTCCCGAACGTGTTCGAGACACTCCCAGGTCATCGGAGCCTGGGATTTTGAAACTTGCTCCAGGTGCTGGGCTACAGCGTCGCCCAGGGAGGTGAACTCGTCGAAGTCTTCCCGGGCGAGGCATTGGGTTTGCTGATCCATCAAGGATCGCAACTGGGCCAAAACTTCCTCCAGTTGGGCTGGGTCTGTTATAATTTACATGTCGCTCATGCTACCTCCTGCATTCGGGTTCGTTCCAGTTGGTGGTCGATATCTTCCAGCAAGTCGCGCGCTTCCGTTTTGTCGGGATCGCTGGCCAGTACCGTCAGCAGCGCTTGCTTGGCCTGGATAAGCTCGCCCTCGCGGGCGTAAAGCGACGCCAGGCAGAACAGCACGGAATGGTCGCTGGGATGGCCATCCAGATACAACTCGAGATAATGAATGATTTTCGAAAACGTCCCCATCTGCGAAGAAGCCTGGAACAGCCCAAGCAGGGCGAGCATATTGTTGGCGTCCAGTTCCAGGCATCGCAGGTACATTTCGAAGGCTTGGGGAAATCGGCCTTGCTCTTGGTGTATCATCGCCATGCCGCCATAGGCCTGGGAACAATCCGCGTCGATGGTCTTGGCGGTCTGAAATGCCCGCATAGCCAGGCCAACCTGACCCTGCTGCATAGCAACCACACCCAGTCCGACGAAAGGCCCAGCCTCATTCGGAGCCAGCACCGCAGCCTGGCGATAGCAAAGCTCAGCCTGGGGATAGTTCTCGACCGAAGCATGGCAGTCGCCCATCTCCTTCAACTCCTCATAGCTCCGCCAGCCCTGACGATACTCGTCCAATTCTTCCTGTCGAATCAATCGCATCTTTGTCCTTCGAAAAAAGTTATCCCAGCACTTATTTGCCTTGCTCCGCAACAGTTGGCGGGGTTGGTAGTTATACCACCTAGCTTTAAATTTTTGCAAATAAGTGCTGGGTCAGTTATCAGTAAAAACAAAAACAGCAAAATACGAATGAAAACGAATTGCACCATGAAGCTCATGAAGGAATTGAAGATTGTTTAGTTTTTTTTTAGATAACAAAAAAAGTACTTCATGCTCTTCAAGTGCTTCATGGTGAATTTTGTGTAGCTGTGAACGGTTTCGTATTTGCTTTGTGTTTATAAGTGCAAACGCCGTGCCTGTTTTGGCTTGTTGGAGAATCTTATTGTTTCAGCTTGTTTCCGTGGTTTTTTGAGGTTTCCACAGCAAATAATAGCTCCGCCAGGCCTACGCAAAAAATAATCAAAAAAAATTAAACGCCACAACGAGTAAAAATTGAACAAGAGAGGAGAGAGAAGTCAGGATTCAGAAGTCAGGATTCAGGAGGGGGGAGTCAGAAGATAGAAGAATGGGTAGCCATGATGATTTCGAATTTGTTTTGAAGTTTAGATGTTCGAATTTCGACATTCGTATTTGCTGTTACTTGATGTAGTCCATTAGTGATAGGCTTAGCGCTTTTCCTGCCACTTGCAGCGAAGCCTGGTACAGTGTTTGTGATCGTGCCAGTTCCGTTGCCAGTTCTACTATGTCCGCTTCCTGCAGGCTGCTTGCCTGGCTGGTATTATTGTACGAAAGTGTCTCGATGGTCTTGCTGAGTTGGTCCAGCCCGCCGAGCCTGCCACCTACTATCGTAATCCGCTGCCGGAACGTGTTGCTGATTTCTCCAAGCGATTCCCCAGCCCGGGTGAGGTGGTTCGTCTGCTCCTCGGTGGAGAGGCCCCTTGTGTTCAGCATCATATCGCGAACGTGGACAAGCGTGTTGAACAGGTCGCCCGTGCCGGGAACCCGAACAGCTTCGCTGCCTGCCCGCGTGATGTTTTGCCCATCTATATAGAGGAATCTGCCGGTGTCCGGGTTGGTAACGGAGATATTGTCGTCAGTGAAATCGATAGCTGAAGCTGGGCCGTTGTTTATGGATAGTTCGCCGTTGCCGGTGATGTTGAACGTGCCGGTTACCAACGCGCCGGTTACGTCAACGTGCGCCACGTCGCCGGATGAGTTTGTCAATTGCAGGTTTGTCTCCGTGCCGAGATAGCTAACCGCGTCGCCGCCGTCGAGGGAAATGGTTTGGGCGACGGTGTCGATGGTAACCGAGTGCGCGCCGAGTATGGTGTCGTCAGGCCCGCTGCTCGTCCCAGCAGTTAGGCCCGTCGCTGCGGTATTAAAATCGGTCGTCGTATGGCCAACGTCAAGCCAAATGTCGCCTCGCACGTTGGACGTGCCAACTCCGCCAGCTGCGCCTGTGTTGCCGAGGAGTTCAGGCTCTCGCCGCCTGTTGCTTCGGAAGATAGCATCGCCGACAAGCTGGCCTGAGAAGTTCACGCCAGGAGCGACCGGGACAGGCTGCTCCGCCTGGCTTCCCTCGTATGTTACCGATGCGATTTTGCCGTTTTCTCGGGTAACGCTATATGGGGCGTTTTGGCTGTCTGCTCCGGCGAAGATATATTTGCTTAGAACCTTGTGATTGGCCAAGCCTATCATTTGCTCGAGGATGCTGTCGATTTCCTCGCCCATCGCCAGCCTGTTTTCGCCCTGATATGTGCCGCTGGAAGCCTGCGTGATAAGCACGTCCGCTCGCGTGATAAGGTCGGACATTGAGGACATCGCATTGTCAGCTCCATTTAACGAAGCCTCGACGATGCCTATATTTGAAGCGTATTCGTCCATCGACTTGGCAGTGTCCGCCAGGGTCGCGATGCGATACGCATTGGCTGGGTCGTCGGAATATCGAATAACCTTCGACCCGCTGGATATCTGCTCCTGAAGCCGAGCGAGATTATTCGTGTGGTAGGAAATACCCCACATCGCATTGTTATATATAGAACCCCAGCCAGCCATGATAAAAACCTTTCTATAAGTTATCAGTTGTCAGTAATCAGTAATCAGTAAAAGCAAAAACAGCAGAACAGTTTTTAGTAATCAGTAAAAGTCCACGGATTACACGGATTTTTAAGAAGATTACACTGATTTTTTTTGAAAAAGTAATCAGTTTCCAGTAATCCGTAAAAGCAAAAAACTCCGTGTTTATCAGTGTCTATCCGTGGTTCGTTGTTTTGTTTTTTTACAACAATTCATTTTCGCGTTCTTTCGCGTATTTCGTAGTTTATTGTTTCTGTTGCTGTTTTTACTGATAACTGATAACTTTTCACAACAAATCCATCAGGTTTTGCATCGCCTGATCTTGTACGCTTATAAACTTACTCATAGATTGAAACATTTGTTCGTATACGATCAATTTAGCTGCTTCTTCGTTTGGGTTTACTCCGCTTATTTGGTCTCGCTGATTTTCGAGTTCTTTTGCCGAAGCCTGCATTGCTTGGTGCCTGGATTCTCGCACCATAACCTGTTGGCCTATTCCCGCGGAGATGTCATAAAAATAGTCCATAGGCCTCTTGCCCCCCAGGCCCGTCATCGTCATTTCGTCCAGCCGGGCCAGTCTTTGAGCAGCCAGGCTGTCTCCGCCGTCAGGCCCGGCCGAGGTTGATATCAGCGTCGGGGTGTCATAGAAATCCGACCGTATCCGCATGTCCGACGCGCCTGTGCCTCGGAAAAAAGTGTTCATCCCAGCAGAGACGAGAAACCCGCCCGTGTCGCTGTTGCTGCGTGCTGCAACGGAAAAATCCTCGCTGTCGTTCACGGTTCCCTGCCCAAGCGATATGCACAATCCGTCTTCAATTTCCAAGCTATCTCCAGCCGCGTATCCCAAGCCCACGTCCAGCGTCTTTACCAATTCGCCCGCGCCATTTCTAACTTCCAGCGAAAGGTTTTCGTCCACGCCGATTTCGCCAGCTCCGCCACCCGGGACTATAACTTTGAAATTGTATGTCTGATTATCGCCTTCATATACGCCGGACGTTTCGACCACCGGAGCTCCCGCTCCGCCGCCCGTTCCGACCAGGCCTGTGGTTCCGTCCGACCCGTCAGTCGTCAAGGTATTGTCCGGGACGAAGTCAAACTTATAGCCGTTAGCTGTCTCGATATGCAGAGCGCTGCCAGCGATGTTGGCGGAGATATTGCCCGGTGAAATAAGGCTTATCGCGTCGATGACGTCGGAGAGTGTGTCGCCGCTGTTGATGTCAACGGTGTGAGTCTCAGCCATCCCCGCTGCGTCGATCAGTCTGAGGTGCAGTTGGCCCGTAGCAACGGGCGGTTGCCATTGGCCCATCGTCTCGCTGGTGTCCAAAGTCGCGCCGTCCAGCGAGGTGAACGACCCCTCGCTCCCCAGCCCCTGGGACTGTATCGCGTTGAATTCGTACATCATCTGCCGGGCCAACGTGTCGAGTTTGTTCTCCAGCCCGCTGACGATTTCGTTGTGCAGGTTCATCGCCCCGCCAAGCTGTCCGCCGGTTGTCTGCGCGTTGTAAGTTACCTCGTGTTGAGATGCGATGCCGAGTTGGCCATTGGAATCCAGGCCTATTTTTATCGGCGTGATGTTTTCGCCGACCACAAGAGCGATGCCCCAGGCCGAGACGCTTATGTCGCCACCGCCCAGGCCCGTAACGGTCGTGCCAGCCAGGTCCGCCAGCTCAGCCAGGGCCTGGTCTCGCTGATCCTCCAAAATGTTCGGCGTAGCACCCCGGGCCCTGGCTGTGCTTATCTGCGAGTTAAGTTCAGCTACGGTCTCTGCCAATGCATTCACCTCAGCTACAAAACCCTCAGCCTGCGACTGCAGATGGTCTTTCACCTGAGTCAAAAACTCCGACATGCTGCGAAAATTCAATGCTGTCGAATCCGCACTCCAGACAATCTGCTGAGCATAGGCTGTGCTCGTGGGGTCCGAAGCCATGTCGTTTAATGCCGAGAAAAATCCCCGCATGCTGTCGCCCAGCGGGTTGCCGTCGACTTGCCCCATGACAGATTCGATGCTGGCCAGGCCGCTGAGTTCCTGTCTTAGTTGGCCCAGGATGGGTTGCTGTCGAAGATATTCTCGCTCGAGCAGCGCGTCGTATTGTCGCACCGCTCCGTCGACCATTACGCCGCCTGTTACGAGGCGTGATGTTCCGCCGCTTAGTTGCAGGGGGCTTAGGCGGATTTCCTGCCGGTGATAGCCTTTCGTGCCGGCATTGGCCAGGTTCGTGCCAATTAGTTCCAACGCCTGCTGGGCGGCACGCAGTCCGGTAAGTCCTATCGAAAAATTCATTCTATATCTCCGCGTCGAGCAGGCCCGTGCCGTCTCGCCAGCCCTTGGCTCCGCCAGTGTTATAAGTTGTTACCGTGCCGCTGGCTGGCAGCAAGCCTTCCAGGAGCATCCGGTTGACTCGTATGCTTTCGCTCAGCAGCATAGCTGTGTCCAGGTGTCTGCGTTTTAGCCGTTCAGCAAGCAGGATAATCTGCTGGCGTTTGTGTTCCAGTTCGCGGGCCTGGACGTCCTCCAGCATTTCTATCAGCATGGAAAGTTTCAGCTCCCGCTGCGGGCGACCCAGGCTACGGGCTATCATGCCCCTGCCAGCCTGCAACTTGGCGTCCAGGTCGATTTGACGCTGCTGGGCTAGAACCATCTCCTCTGTGAGCGACTCGACCCGCTCGCCCTCTCGGCGGAGGGTTACCTCATATAACTCGTCGAATTGCCCCACGCGAAGCCGCAACAGCTGAATCTCCTCATCCAAAAGAATGAGCAATTCCCTGACCATCTCCTGCAAAACTGGGCTGTCCATAATTGCCGTCATAATCTCGCGATTCCTACTTGCCTGTGTTTCTCGTTCAAAAAATTAGTGTCATTGTCATTCGTTTTAATCAGTGCCATTCGTGTTTTGCTGTTTTTGTTTTTACTGATTACTGATTACTTTTTCAAAAAAATCATTTTCGCGTTCTTTCGCGTCTTTCGTAGTTTTTGTTTTTTATTTCATAAAGTCAGCAGTCGGCTTTGCTGTTGGCTCAGCTATGTGGGCCATCCTCTTGAAGTCCTGCGTCAGCTGTTTCGCCAGGCCTATCCCGCCATTGTCCGCCAGCGACTGGGATAGAAACATCCAGAACATCCCTTTCATCTGTTTCGTCGCCGGGCTGGATAACAAGCCTGAATCGGGAATGGTCTTTTGCATCTCGTCCATCAACTTGTTCAGCAAAACGCCCTCGAAATCCTTCGCCAACTTCTCGACCTTCTTGACATCGTCGCCCTTGGCTACACGTGGCAAGGGGCGATTGGCTGAGAGCATAGCCAATGGCGACTTGCCGCCCGTCGGGTCTATCATGTCAATACTATTCATAGTTATAGTCCAATCCGAAA
>JAOZNE010000002.1:9026-19505 GCA_029933955.1 Phycisphaerae bacterium | reverse complement strand
CCGCCCGTCGGGTCTATCATGTCAATACTATTCATAGTTATAGTCCAATCCGAAAACCGAAATCAAAAATCCGAAATATGTTACATCGTTCTAAGCTCGGCCTGGAGTGCTCCTGCTTGTTTCAATGCCTGGAAAATAGCTATCAAATCTCTCGGAGTCAGGCCCATCTGGTTCAAAGCCTGGGCGAGGATAGTAACGGTCAACGTTTTTGGTACGACTCGCAGCGTGCCTTTTTGCTCGGCAGCTTTTATGCTGGTTCGGTTGAAAGATTCGGTCGTCGCGCCCTCGCCGGAAAACGGGCCAGGCTGGGAGACGTATTCTTTCTCCTCGGTCGTGATAGTCAAGCTGCCGTGGGCGATAGCCACCGTCGATATAGACACGTTTTGGCCTACTATAATAGTTCCGGTGCGTTCGTTGATGACGACCACCGCAGGCTGATCGGTTTGCACCTGGAGGTGCCCAAGCCTGTTTACGAATGCGTTTATCTGTGTGGGTTTGAGATTGGCAGGCACGCGAACCCTTATCGTGCCGGCGTCAGCTGCGAAGGCCAGGCCCGGCTGAAGCGAGTTGATCGCCCCGGCGATCCCCTCCGCCGTGCCATGGTCGGGATTTTTCAACAGTAGCGAAATTTCGCCGTTCTCCACGATATTGGCGACTTCCTCGCGTTCGACATTGGCTCCGCCCGGCACGATGCCAACGGTGGTATGATTTTTGGTTACCGACGCGTCCTGCCCGCTGGCTCCGAAGCCGCCGAGGATAATCGAGCCTTGTGCGACAGCGTAAACTCGTCCGTCTGCACCTTCGAGTTGCGTCATCAACAGCTTTCCGCCCTGCAGGCTACTCGAGTTGCCCATGGTCGAAACCGTTACGTCGATGGTCGAGCCTGTCCGGTCGAAAGGCCCGAGCTTGGCGGTAACGATCACGCTGGCGATGTTGGCTGCGTCGAGGTCTTTGGCAGCCACCGCTATATTGCTTCGCCTCAACAAGCTGGCCAAGGTTCGCTTGGAAACCTCCGCCCCGTCGCCCGTGCCAGCCAAGCCTACGACCAAACCATAACCGATAAGCGGATTGCCCCGCTCGCCCTTGACGTTGACGATGTCCTTTATCCGCTCGCCCAAAGCCTGACTACCAAGCCCAGCGAGAATAGCCAACATTATTATAATATAAAAAAAACGTCGCATCAAAATCTCCCAATGTGAAACAAATTCGATATTAGTATTTGTTTTTAGAACGGATTCAGCAGGTTCCAGATTCTTGTTAGCCAGCCTGGGCGGAGGAAGTTGTTTTCCATTCCGCGGTCGACGTAGACGATGTGAAAGTTTGCCACGCGGGTGCTTGCTATTATATTGTCCGCGTCGATGTCGCTAGGCCTGACGATGCCGCTGGCCTGGATGGTGGTTTTTTGGCCTGCCACTTCGCGCGTTCGTTTGCCCAGTACCAGCAGGTTGCCGTTGGGCATGACGTCCTCGACGACGACGGTTATCTGGTCGACATAGCTGTTTTTAGTGCTGTATTCGCCCTTGCCGTCAAACTTCGAGCCGGACTTGTTGTCGAATTTATAGTTTGGCATGCGGAAAGTTTTTTTGAGTCTGCCAATGCCCGGCAGCATATCGCCCAGGTCAAAACTGCCGCCACCCTCGCCGCTGTTTTCGCTGGTCTTGTCCAGTTTGCGGTCTTTTTTCGTGCTGATATCGCTGCCTTCGTCGATCTTCACGGTCAGCACGTCGCCGATATTCCGGGCCTTGTCATCCTCGAACATGCTGCTGCGAATATTACTAACTCTGCCTTGGGCCCAGATAGACCCACAATTGGCAAAACTTGTTACCATCAACAAAGTTAGAGTCGCACTTATAGTTTGAATCTTCATATCGTTCCTCTATCGCCTAGCCATGACTGGTATCACGTCGCCACTGTCGTCAACTTTTGCGACGATAATTTTATTGGAATCCACATTGCGAACCCGGATAGCGTCCCCAGCTCTGCCTTTTTGAAGGGCGACGCCCAAAGCTATTATCTGCCAGCCTGGCCCGGTTACTTTTATCCGAACGGTCTTGTTTCGCTGAACCAACACGCGAGGTTTTGGCCTGGCCACATGCCCAGCGGTAATGACACTGCCGCGGGAAATGTGTCTTATCGCCTTGGAACCAAACGGCAGGGTCGCCTCTGCGTTTTTTCGGTCTATCATAATAACTTCGAGCTTGGCATTGTCCGGCGAGACAACCTCGCCCGGCCAGATGTCCCGCGTAGCTGTAGCGCGTTGAGACTGGTATTTCAGCTTAAAAACAAGATCGCGTCGGCCTAGCTCTTTGTCGTCGGCCTGGTCTACGACAGCTACGCTCACGCGGAATTGCCCGTTGTTTGGCGAGCCTGTCTCGCTGCAGCGGAGGGATATTTTTTTCTGCCCAGCTATGTTCAGTTTGGCGGGGTTGCGGGTGAGGTGCCACGAGATATTGTTGCGACTTATTCTGGCGCGAATGAAAGCTTCCGCAGCTTCGACGAAATCTTCCGAGGCGACCGTGCTGGAATCCCGGCGAATGCGTACCGACTTGGCTCCGCTCAGCTGGACGTCCTCCCGGTCGATGCCGACCCCGGCAAGCCTGGCCAGAATTACTGAACGGGCCAGGGTGAGCTTCTCGCCCGGGAACGGCGAACGCCCGAGCGTAACGCCCCGGGCCTTGTCTGCCATGGCCGCGTTTTGGCCTGAAATATAGGCGATATCCGCCAGCTTGAGCGTCGGCGAATTTACGACCTTGGTTCGCGGCAGGTATACTCGCACGGGCGATGCCTCGTCGTCCTGGGCCCATGCCCCAGCTGGTATCGCAGCGGATATCGCCAAGGCTATCATTGTAATTGTCGTGTTGCGTATGGTCATTTCGCTCTGCCTAGTTGATGAGTTGGTTGGCTGTGGTCAGCATTTCGTCGCCAGCCTTGATTGCCCGTGAGTTTATTTCGTAGGCTCGTTGTGCGGTAATCAGCCTGACCAGTTCGTGCACCATTTGCACGTTTGATTTTTCGAGCGAGCCTTGTTCGAGCGACCCTAGTCCGCTGTCGCCTGGTGTGCCGACCGAGGCTGTGCCGCTGCCTTCGGTTTCGACATAAAGGTTCCCGCCCTCGCTGCTCAGGCCTGAGGGGTTGGCGAACCGGGCTAGTTGGATTTGGCCTACGGTGCTTGGCGTGCTGGCTCCGGGTGTCATTACCGAGACCGTGCCGTCTCTGCCCACGGAAATCGACGTCCAGTCGGCGGGGATGGTGATAGCTGGGTCCAGCTTGTATCCGCTGGCGGTAACGAGGTTGCCCCCGGAGTCTATCCGCAGCGACCCGTCGCGGGTGTACCGTTTTGAGCCGTCGGTCATGGTAACCTGGAAAAAGCCATCGCCCTGGATTGCGACGTCGAGGTCTCTGTCGGTGTTTTCCAGCTCGCCGGCGCTGAAGACTTTCAGCGTGCTGGCAGCTTTTACGCCCGAGCCTATTTCCATACCCGTTGGCAGGTTCGTGCCGCTTTCGATTTCCGTCCCAGCCCGTTGGAGCTTGACGTACATCAGGTCCTGGAAATCCATTTGGCTACGCTTAAAGCCATTGGTATTGATATTGGCAAGGTTGTTGGCGATGACGTCGACGATCTGCTGCTGTGCCGTCATACCCGTAGCTGATGTTGAAAATGCCCGTAACATGTTTGTCTCCTGCTCTGTCTAGTTGATCGGTTAACTGGTTGATTGGTCGACTGGTAAAAACTACAAAAACAAAATAACCAGTTGGCCAGCCACTCGAACCGCTACTTACTTCATCACAACTCGCATGAGGCTTTCGAGCCTTTTGTCATGCGAGGAAATGCTTTTTACGCCGGCTTCGTATAGCCTGCTTACTCGTATCAGTCCGACCAGTTCTTCCACTGGCGAGACGTTTGATTGTTCGTGATATCCCTGCTGGACGGTCGTCTCCGCAGCGGGGGTTGGCTTGACGTTGTCTGGGGCCTTAAAGCCACCGAACCCGACGGGCCTGAGCTGGGACGTGTCTTTGAATTCCACGATTTTCAGTTTTCCCAGGTTTTGGCCCGGCGCGGATATGCTCCCATCCTGACCTATGACGATGTCCGATATATTCACGTCGCGTGGAATTGTGATAGGCCCGGAGTCCCCAGCTACGGTTCGTCCGAGCGTGTCGACGAGTTGGCCATCTTTATTTAGTTGGAATGTGCCGTTGCGTGTGTAGCTAGCTCCGTCGGCGGTGTCCATCTGGAAGAAGCCAGGCCCGCTTATCGCTACGTCCAGTTTTCGCCCGGTGGCTGCGAACGAACCCTGCGTGAAGTCCATCGCGATCTTGCCGGTAAGGGTTCTGCCCACGCCTCCCTCGTCGGGGTTTGCGATGTTGTCCAACGTTTGTTGGAATTGGCTGACTCGTTTTTTGTAGCCTACCGTATTGGCGTTGGCCAGGTTCTGCGCGATTGACCGATATTGGTTGGTCAGAGCGGACAAGTCCGAAGCCATGATTTCCATTGTGTTTGCCATGTTGATTTATCCGTTTACAACAAATTAAAAGCCACTACGAAACTCGCTAAAAAACGTGAAAAACAGTTGCACCATGAGGCTCGTGAAGAACTTTTAGATTTTTTTAAATAATGAAAACAACTTCATGCTCTTCATGGTAAATTTTTATGCTTTTATTAAAGTTTGGCCTGGTTCCTGTTGGGCTGGGATTGCTGCGTCGTTTTTCCATTCGGGCCTGTTGGCCTGGCGGTCTTTGTGTCTGCGGTCTGCTTGGGTGGTTATCCTGGCTAGTTCTGATACCTCCGCCGGGTTCAGATCGCACATCTCCATGCCATAGACTTTGTGCACGCCCTCGGGGTCGTAGACCTGTCGAATCCTGGCCAGGCCCTGGATAATCCGTTTGGATTCGACTTTCAGAATTACGATGACCCTGCTTTTTTTGCGTAGGGTTTGCGGCAGATGCACTCGCAGGCCTGGCCCGGCTATTTCTACCACCGTAGCTTCAAAGAACTCCGGCGGCGAGAGTTTCGCAGCTTCGGAGTGGAACGGAAAGACGCCGATCTCCGCGGGGAAGTCCACCGGTATCCTGTCGAACTTACGCAGGTTGACGAATCGCATCTCCTCCACGTGGGCCAGGACGACGAGGTCGCCCTCTACGCTTATGACCTGGGTTTCGAACTCCCACAGCGAGCGGTCGTTGAAGAATTGCACGAACCAGCTGACTCCCGGGGCTGGCTGCATCGGCTTGTCGAGCTTTACCTCGAGTCCATCAGGGCCGCACTTTTGCACGATAGCCTGGAAATCGTCAGCCTGTCCCTGAGCTGATATGCTCAGGTGCGTGTTCTCATGAATGAGTCTGCTGCCAGCCTGCCCCCGGCCTGCCGCTGATGGGCCAAACCCCAGGGTCGCTCTTATCCGTCCGATGCGACGCCAGTATTCCTGCTTGATCTGGTCGGATTTCCTGGCTGCCACCTCAGCCTTGAAATACGCGTCGCCCCCGGTGCGGAACGAACTTTCCAGTGTGAGTACCGACTGGGGGTCGTGTTCCAGTTTGAGGAGTTTTACCATTTCCATCAGCAGGGATACGTCTTGCTGACCCAGCCCAAGCTCGGCGACGCTGTTGCGAAATGTTGACCAGCTGGCGCGGTCTTTCACCTTGGCTTTGTACAATTTGACCACCCAGTTCAGCACGAGTATCGCAACTATGCTCCCGACGACCAGGCCCAGCCAGAGCAGCGCGCTGCCGAGGCTTGTGCCTGTCGAGGCCCGCCTGCTGTTTGGCATAGACTGCGCCGCGCGGAGCCTCTGGATGGGCGTAAGAGCCAGGATCGAGGTCAGCCTGCAAATTGTCATTGCGATTATCGGCGTCATGGTTTTTTATAGCTGCTTGTGCAAAAGGGAACCACGAATGATTGCGCTTTTTTAGCCTTTGGGTTAACGGATTAGATTCGTCAGTTCTTTGAGCATTTCGTTGGCTACCTTGATGGTTCTGGCGTTGGCCTGGTAGCCGTTCTGTGCTTCGATGAGGTTCACGAATTCCTGAGCTACTTCCACGTTTGACTTTTCGATTCTGCTGCCTGTAACGCTGCCGGCGTCGCCCTCGGTTGCTTTGTTCGGCACGGGGTCGCCGGAGTTTGACGAAGGCAGGAAGTAGTTGCTGCCGACCGATTTCAGGCCTGCCGCGTTTTGGAATGTCGCTATTTTCAGCGCTGCGATATCTCGGCGGACGCCGTTGGAGAACACGCCCACGAGCGTACCCTCTCGGCTGACGGACATCGTCGATAGCCAACCAGCGGCGTAGCCGTCCTGACCGGAGTTTGCCGCGGTGGAAGGCCCGCCGAACTGGGTCAGGCCATCCAGGTCGCCCAGCGTGCCGAGGTTCAGGGTAACCGACCGCTGATTCGTCGGGTCTGACGGGAAGCTAAGCGTAACTGTGCTTCCGTTGACGTCGGTTCCGTCGAGGTCGCCAAAGCTGCCGTCCGTTTGGAACTGTATGCCGCGGATGAACCGGTCGTTGACAATCGTGTCGCTGCTGGCGGATTTTACGACGAAGTCCCAGGTGTTGGTTGTGTCCGTACGGACAAAGCTGCCCGCGATGGTATACGCGTTGCCCTGAGCGTCGAAAACTTCCACATTGACGGGCTTTTCGATTTGTCCGCCCGCGGTAAGTATGTCGAATTGTGCCGGCAGCTCGAAGGTTGCCGCTCCGCCGCTGGTGTCGGTAAAGGTCATGTTATTGATATAGGATTGGCTGTACCCCGCTGCGTCGTCTTTGAGTCGCAACTCGCCGTTGACGAACGTAGCTGTCGAGCCTGGGAACAGGCTGCTGATCGAGTCGACGAAATCCTGCACCGTATCGCCAACGGCGTATGTGTAGGTTCCGCTGACAGCTGCGCCCACTTTGTCCGTGCCGACGATATCAACCGTGTCGCCAGCTTCGAGGCCTGACGTTTGGGACAGGTCTGAAAGCAGCGTCGGATACGACGCCAGCGAACCGCTACTGTCGGTGTATCGTATGCCGCTGGTCAACAGGTTTACGGTGGGGTCGGACTGGTTGGCCGAGAGGTTGCCCGAGAAGCTGATTACTTCGGTCTCCTTGGCAGCGAGGGCTACGTCGTATGGTATTCGGATGTCGTTGGATGTCGGGTCCTGGAATCCTTCGGGCACGCCTTCGCGCCCGATTCGTTGCACGCGATAGCCGTTGGTCGGGTCGATGAGATAGAACTGCGAATCGACCGCGAATTGGCCCACGCGGGTGTACTTGTCGCCCTGGCCATCATTGAGGGTGAAGTAGCCCTTGCCGTCGATAGCCATGTCCAGCGGATTGCCCGTATACTCCAGTGTGCCCTGGGTCATGTCCCGGTCGACCGAGCTGACCAACACGCCCGAGCCGATCTGCATCGGATTGGTACCGCCAAGATTCGCCGTCGGAGCAGACGCGTCCTTGAGCGTTTGGCTGAGCAAGTCCGCGAAAGTTACCCTGCTGGATTTGTAAGCGGTCGTATTAACGTTGGCCAGATTGTTACCCGCAACGTCGATCATAGCTTGATGAGCTTTGAGACCGCTAACGCCTGACATTAATGCATTACCCATGATTTTACCTCATATACCTTGTTAAATTAACTACAAATCCGAAATCCGAATTTCGGTATTGTTTTACGATGATGGTTCTTGCACTGAAATTACTTCGTCCAGAGCTACCGTATCGGCGCCGACTTGCAGCTTTGGCTCGCCGTCGACGATATTCACCTGCGAGACTATTCCGCTGACCGCGGTGTCCTGGCCTTCGGGGAAATATGAAATTTCCTTGCCGATAAAGGCTGCGCCCTCAGCCAGGTTGAAATTGTGCAATAGCGAACTGAAATTGATGTTGAGATTCTCCATCTGTTCCAGTTCAGCAAGGGCAGCCATCTGGGCGGTCATGTCGCTGTTGTTCATCGGTTCCAGCGGGTCCTGGTGCGACAACTGGGCTGAGAGCAACTTGAGATAATCGTCGCGTATGCTCTGCGATGAAGCGCTTGTTACTCCTGTTATTCCGCTCATGTTTATTCCTTTACAAAATTCACCACAAAAGAACGCATGGAAAACAAATTTTTCACCATGAAGAACATAAAGTTATTTTTTCTTTTTCAAAAAAATCGTTTTCGAGTTCTTTGTGTTCTTTCGCGGTGAAATAATTTTTCGAAACTCATATCATTACGTTGATTGAACTTTCGGATATATATTGTCCGAGGTTTTGATAGGTCTGGGGCAGTTGGGCAGCGGCGTTGGTGTCCGGGTCAGGCCAACTGTTAGAGCCTTGGCCTGGGGAGTTTTGGGTCTCGCCGCGACCTGGGTTGCCTCGACCCTGGCTGTCAGCCTGGCTGGCGAATTGGTCTTGGGTCTGACCAGGTTGGGCGTCGTTGCCTCGGCCTGGGTTCTGGTCGTTCATCCGCAGCTCGATATCTTTTACTTCGATGCCCGCGTCAGCCAACTTTTGTAGCAGGGTTGGCATGTCTCGGATAAGTTCGTCCAGCGTCCGGGCGTGTTCGACCCGAATCAGGCCTTGGAGTCCGTCGCCCGCGGTGCGGAGTTGTATATTCACCTGTCCAAGCTCCGGCGGGTCCAGCCTGATCGTCATCTCCTGGCCAAGGTTGTCCCGAGAGGCTTGGACGTGGGCGGTGATTTGTTCGATCATGGCGGTGGAGTTGGCCTGGCTGATATTGCCTGTTAGTTGTGTGCCAGCCCCGGCTGCGGCTGTCGCGCCAATCGCTTGGACAGTTTCGACGGGTTGGGTGAGTTCAGATGCGACGTCGATGTTTGCGATGGCTTGGCCTGTTGGCTGGGCGGGTTTTGCTGCCGCGTCGGCCTGGGCGGGTTTGCCAGTTGGGGCTGAGGTGGGTTTTGTAGCTGGGGCGGGTTTGACAGCTTGGCTTGCGTCGGCCTGGGCCTGGCCAAACTGCTGCACCTGACGATAGGCGGAAATTTGACCCGACGCAGCTTTGGTCGGCGTAGCTTTGGCAGCTTCGCTTTGCGTCTCAGCTATCGCGGAGCTTGCTTGGGCAGGTTGGCTTGGCTTGGCGGCAGGCGATTGCGTCGCTTTGTTTTCCACAGCGGCAGCTTGCGTATCTGGCTTGGCCAAGTCGGCCTGGCTTGTAGCGGTTGTTTTCGCCTGCTCGGGGTCAGCTTGGCTCGGCGAGGACAACGTCTGCGATATTTCCCCAGCCTTTGCTCGGGCGACGGGCTTGGCGGGCATAGCGGGGTGCAATCCGCCTGGACAATGCCCGCTGGGTATTTCGGCGGCGACTTGCACCCGGCTTGGGACTACCGTATTGACCAGCTTGGCGGGGGCGGATTGAGTTTCGCTGGCCAGGCCTGCGTTGCCAATTTGAATGCTGACAGCAGGTTGATGTTCGATAGCCTCGGCGGGCTGATTGGCTAGGCCCGCTTCGACCAATACTTTAAAAGGGTGGGCTGTCTTGGGTTTTTCGGATTTTTGAGGGTTTTTAAGTTGCTCGCCCGTCTTTTCGCCATTTTTGCTCAAAACAGGGCTTTGGGCGTTGTCATTGAAGCGGACATATCTGGGCTTGCCCTGGTTGATAGGCTTGTCTCGCCCAGCTCGGTGGGGAGCATTGACTGGACGCACGCCATGCACGCCCTTGCTGGCTGTTTTGCCAGCCTTGGCTTGGCTTGGGTGCGATATCGTTTTTGCCAAATTTACCAGTGTCATCGAATTCTCGCTATAAACGCAACTGGCGGAATAACCTGCAAAGCCTGTGCCATTGGAATAATCTTAATAATCATAAAAGCGTAAGTGTTTGCCATGGAAGTGGTAACAAATTATTTTCATAAAATAGGTTGGTGTTTGCGGAAAATACCTCCAGCGAGTTCCGGCAGATTCTTCCGGCCTGGTGGCAGAATTATCCGTTTCGGTGCGCAAATATCTGAACACAGGCTGCATAAAAAACATACGTGGCTGGTGGTGTCTTATGTGGTATGGTCGCCAGGCTGGGCCTATTGTTGAGGAAAAGGGGGTATTTTGGGCTATTCTGGTTTTTCGGACTTTTGGCACGGATATTGCACATTCACGGGCGAAGCTGCCCGAGCGTCCAGGCTGGAACCACGAATAACCACGAATGAACACTAATTTTTGAAATAGAAACAGAAACAGAAACAGCAAAAACAAACTACGAAATACACGAAAGAACGCGAAAACGATTTGTTGCTTTTACTGATCACCGACAACTGGTTACTGACAACTTTTTGTACCTGTGGTTCAGATTTTTATGTGAACGATTGCTGTTTTACGAAAGGCTCATGCGGAACATGACGACTGAGGCAAGTGAAAAACAGGAAGCTGGCACCCCGACGGGTCGGCGTCGTAGTAGGAAGATGCTGATGCTCCAGGGACTGTTGGTGCTTAATACCGTGCTGGTGGTTCTGGTTGTAGCGGTGATGCTTGGGGTTATTCCCAAGCCTACGTTCCGCACGGTCGAGCCCCTGGCCCAGAGTCTAA
>JAOZNE010000002.1:0-8926 GCA_029933955.1 Phycisphaerae bacterium | reverse complement strand
GGGGTTATTCCCAAGCCTACGTTCCGCACGGTCGAGCCCCTGGCCCAGAGTCTAAGTCCCCGCCAGGCCAGTGCGTATCAGGTGCTCGCCCAGCCTGTGGTCAAGCCCGAGGCCAGGGAGAAAAAAAACGTCGGCGATTCGGACCTTATGCCAGCCCGGCCCAGGGTTGTCTCCTGGGCCAAGGCGGAGAAGCTTTGGCGAGGGAAGGATTTCGCTGCTGCGATCCCGCTGTTTAGTCAACTGCTGGCAAACGCCAAGCCTAACCCAGCCAACGAACTGGTGTGCGATTATTTTTTGCTGCGCATCGCCCAGTGTCGCATAGGCCTATCTCAGATAGACCAGGCCAAGGCCCAGCTTGCCAATCTCGACGCCAGCGCCTCGCCGATTATCCGGGCGGTGTCGTCTTTCGAGCAGGCCAGGCTGGATCTGGCGGAGGGCAAGTACCTCGATGCCCGCAAGTACGCCTACCGTAGCATCGCTGCGATGGGAGCGATGGAAAGGCCCTTGCCGTTGCAGAGCGATTGTCATTTTCTTATCGCCCGGGCGCTGACGAGCAAGGTTCGTAGCTTAAAGACGGTGGATAGGTTTATCCGCTGGCCTGGCAATCTGACGAAGGATCCGTTCGCTGGCCTGGGCAAGGCCGAGTTGCGCGGGATATTGGCTGAGGGCAAGGGGCTGATGAACCCCGCAGCTCTTGGGCCTGAGCTTAAAATAAGCAAAGTTCCAGGCCAGCCCGGCCGATGGGCGATAACAGCTTCGCACGTTTCGGCGGGCGAGGTTTTGAACCAGTTTTGCGACAAGGCTGGCTTGGAAATATCCTGGGTCAACGTCGATCCGAAGGTTCGTCGCAGGCCTATCTCTTTACATTTCCGGGCTATCTCGCCGCAAAAGCTCAACGAGGTAGCAGCTGGCATGATCGGGCTAATCAGTCGATTTACGCTGAACAAAACGCTGGTTCACGACCCGATGCGGTTGGCGACGATTTCGACTCAGCGGGACATGTTAATACGCGAAGCTGTTTCGGCTTGGCGGCTTTTCTTCCTGCGATACCCACGCGACGCCAGAAACCCCGAGGGTCATTTCGCACTGGCGGCGATTCGCCAGTGGAGCGGAGACGATGTCGCAGCTGACCGTGAGTATCAAATTCTCGCCCGGCGGTTCGAGCGGTCGAAGGTTGCTCCGCTGGCATTGCTGAGGTGCGCGAAAATCAAGATGTCGATGATGAACTATCCCGGCGCGCGGAAGGATATGATGGACCTGTTGGACCTCTACCCCGACCATCCCGGCGTGGCGGAGGTTTACCTCTTGCTGGGCGAGTCGCTTGAAGCAGCTGGCCAAATAGCCAGGGCAGCGAAGGCGCACGAGAATCTTTCGCATCGCAATCTTTCCGCGTCCAGCCGAGCTGAGGCAGCCCTGCGAGCGGGGCGATGCTATTTTCGGCTGAAGGACTATAAAAAGGCTTCCAAATGGCTGGCCCGGTACGTCGCTATGCTCGATGAGCCAAACCCGCGGGAGTATGTCGAAGCTTATTTCATGCTGGGCAAGTCCCAAGCCAGGCGCGGCAATTTGAAGGTCGCAACCCAGGCCTACCGACGCGGGTTTCTTGGTCGGCCTGGTGCAGAGGTGCGTATCCCAGCCATCTGCGAACTGACCAGGCTGTACATTCAGCAGGAAAATTTCGTCGAGGCTATCAAGGTGTTGGCCCTGCTGTCGCGCGAGAAACTCTCAGCCCAGCAGTCTTGTCGCAAAGCTATTCTCGCTGCGGAAATCCACCGCTCGATGGGCCTGGTGGACAAAGCCCGGTCGATACTTCGCCTGGAACTCGGCGCGGTGGGCGACAAGAAGCTTCGATCGAAAATCGGCATTGGTTTGGCCAAGTGTCATATAGCTTCGGGGGATTATGTCTCAGCCAGGAATCTGCTGATGGAAATCCTGCCGAATCTCCGCCCTGGGCCTGACTTGTGGGACGCTTCGTTGCAGCTGGCTAATGTGTGCGTGAAGTTCAACCTGCCGGACCAGGCTATTTCGGTTCTCAAGCCAATCCTCAAGTCGCAATGCTCCGCGGAAATTCGTCGACAGATAACAAACGCCCTGGGCGAGGCATACCTTCTAAAGAAGCAGTACAACAAGGCTGCCCTGGCCTTTGCGGACATTAAAGATCAGGACAAAACCCCAACTGTTATAAACGACGCCAGGGCCAACGCCGAGCAAACTGGAGAGAACAAATGACCCGCGCGGGCTTGTTGACATTTTTGGTTGGCGTTTTGTCGTTGACGGCTGTTGAAGCAGCTGGGCCTGACCAGGCCAACGACAGCGGAGTTGACCAGGCTGAGGAAACTGCGAAAGTTTCTAAAGTTTCCAAAAAAACCTCGCGCGTCGATCGTCGCATGAGGCAGTTGTTCGGCGAAAACTACAGGCCTCCCAGCCAGGCTGACGCGGAGTCTCGCAAGATGCAGGCTTTGGTGGACAAGCTAAACGCGATGTCTCTTTCCAGCGACAAGCTTCGGCGGAAGCGACAGGCTGCCAGGGCGCCCCAGCCTGTGAAAGCTCCAGCCCCTCAGCCTGTCGTCGCAGCCAAGCCCAAGCAGGTTAAAGTTGCCCCCAAGCCTTTGCCAGCGGGTTTTTTCCGCAAACTTCGCGACGCAGCCGGCGACCAGCTAGCCAATCCGATAGGCCTGGCTGACGCCTTGTACAAGAGCGGTTCCAAGGCCCAGGCTTACGAGGTGTACGACAAGATTCTAAAGCATGGCGGACTTTCGGACGCTGACGCAGGCTGGGTGCTGTATCAGTTGGCTAATTGTCGCGCCGAGACGAACCCAGCTGAGGCGAGGGAACTTTTGCGTCGGCTGATTTCGCAGTATCCAGATTCTCCGTGGAGCATGTTGGCGGAGAATCAGCAGCGGGTTTTGGAATGGCTCGCCCAGGTCAGACCCAAGCGGACGCTTGGAGACGCGAAAAAAGTTTTGCGGGAAAACACGAAAGCCCCCCAGGCGACAGGCCGAGCTGACTCGCCCATTGCAGGCAGATAGATTTTAGCAGAGCGGATTTATACGACATGATTGAAACGCGGTCATATGACATTTTGATAGCAGGCCAGGCCAATGAGATCGGCAGAAGCATCCTGCCAGCCTTGGCTTCTCGCGGCGTTCGCGGCATCATAGCCAGCGACGCTCGGGAAGCTCGCCAGCGGCTGGCCACTCAGCGATTTCACATGGCCTTCGTGCAGGTCGACGTTGCTGATGACCGGGCCTGGGGCCTGATTTCGCACTTGTGCAGCGAAAGGCCTGACATGCCGTTGGTCGCTCTTGGCCCGGCTGGGGACGTGCCCTGTGCTGTGGCGTCTACGCGGGCTGGGGCCAGCGAGTATCTCACTCGGCCTGTCGAATCAGCCCGGCTTGGGGAATTGCTCGACCAACTTCTCCCCGGCGGTGAGGCTGCGATTGCCCAGGCCAACGAGGACACTTGCCAATCGCCATACCGCATCGCAGGCCAAAGTCAAGCCCTGATGGAAACCATCGACCTGGCCCGGCGGGTCGCTCAGACCTCCATGCCAATTCTAATTTCAGGCCCGAGCGGCACGGGCAAGGAACTTATTTCGCATCTCGTGCACCGTTCGTCTCGTCGGGCCAATGGGCCTTACGTCAGCGTTAATTGTGCAGCTCTGAGCGAGTCGTTGTTGGAGAGCGAACTGTTTGGCCATGAGAGAGGAGCTTTTACCGGCGCGCACGCTCAGCGGAAGGGCCGATTCGAGTTGGCTCATCGCGGCACGCTTTTGCTGGACGAAATTTCCGAAACAGGCCCGCGTCTCCAGGCTGAGCTTCTCCGCGTTTTGGAACAGCAGGACTTCCAAAGGCTGGGCGGCAGCGAGTCGGTCAACGTTGACGTGCGGATTATCTGCACCAGCAATCGCGACCTGGCCAGCGAGGTCAGCAAGGGTAATTTCCGGCAGGATTTGTACTACCGGATCCGCGGCGTGCAACTTAGCGTGCCGTCTCTGCGGGACAGGACGGAAGATATCCCCGAGCTGATATGGCACTTTGTGAACCTCTACGCACACGAAACCAGGCGGAGCGTTTCCAGGCTGGACGACGCGATGTTGGCGATGTTTGGCCAATACGATTGGCCTGGTAATGTGAGGCAACTTCGCAATATTATTCGCACCGCGTTGGTGCTTGGCAGCGGTCCGGTCTTGTCGCTAAGCGACGCGCCGCATCTTGTGGGCGAACTTCGCGAGCAGGAAACCCAGGGCGAGCTGGTCGCCGAAACAGCGGCGGAGTCTGTTCTCACTCTGCAAGACCTCGAACGCCAGGCTGTGCTCCAGGCCCTCAAGCGGACAAATTCGCACCAGGTAAAAGCAGCCAAGTTGCTGGGGATTTCCGACCGCACGTTACGGGATAAGATTCGCCGGTATCGTCAGGACGGACATTTTCAGCTGGAAGGAGAATCGACATGGTCGGTAAGTCGAGCATCGTAAATGTGCTGGAGGCTGGGCTTCGGGCCTCTGACCTCCGGCGGAAGGTTATCGCCAACAACATCGCCAATATCGAGACCCCGGGATATCGTCGCAGCGCGGTGAAGTTTGAGGATATGTTGGCTGAGGCGCTGGATACGTCGGGCGGGGCTGGCAAAAAAGACCTCGCGGGTATCAAGGGCGAGCTTTTTCAGCCTGGCAATACGCCGCTTAACGCCAAGGGCAACGACGTGAACATCGAAGTCGAGATGGGCGAACTTATAAAAACGGCTTCCAGACAAAAAGCATATCTCCGGATGCTAAACAAGGTGTACAAGCAAATGGAACTGGCTATGCGGGACAAGTTTTGAGGTGAATCATGAGTAATATCAATTCAATTTCGTCGGTAGACATCGCGGTTTCGGGCTTGCAGGCACAGGCTGCGAGAATGAACGTTATCGCTAACAACATCGCCAACGCACAGACGACGGACAAGGGCGACGGCACGGCGTTTCGCAGGCTGGAGCTTGCATTGTCCGCGGGCGAGGGCGAGCTGGGAGGCGTCGAGATTGGCGACCCCATAGCTGACACGACCACGCCGTTGCAAAGGGTGATGATGGCGGGGCACCCCGACGCGGACAAGGACGGGTACGTTACCATGCCCAACGTTTCCGTGCCGGTCGAGATGATGAGCATGGTCTCAGCTACGCGGGCGTACCAGGCCTCGGCGGCTGTGCTGAAACGATTTCAGGATATTTCGAACACAACGCTGGAACTATTGAGATAAACGGAATATGTCGGATAGAACTTTTGACCCGTTGAGAGAGAATGGGTTTTGCAAAAAACTTTGGAACTATTGAGATAGAGAGGTGCACGATGGCTGGTATTTTTTCAATTTCGGGTATTTCGGGCGTGGGTGGTGCCGGCGGCATCAGGCCGATGCAGGCTCCCGGGCTGAACAAGCCACAGGACAAAAAGACACCGGGCTTTGGCGACGTTATGAAGGCTTACGTTGACAACGTCGACGCCAAGCAGAAGACCGCGGCGGGAGCCATGCAGGATTTGGTAGCGGGCAAGACCAATGACGTCCTGCCGGTGGTCAATCAGATAGCCAAGGCTGATCTGAGTTTCAAGCTGCTCATGGGCGTGCGAAACAAGGTCATCGAAGCCTACAAAGAAACCATGCGGATGCAGGTTTAGATAGTATTTGGCTGACTGGTTGATTGGTTGACTGGGAAAAGATTACATAAACAACCAATCAACCAGTCAACTAATCAACCAGTTACTACACCAGAGGTATTTTTATGGCGAACGTATTGGACAATTTAAGGCACGTCTGGCAGCAGGCTAGTTTGACTCACAGAATGATGCTCATCGGCATTGTCGTTGGGCTGCTGGCTGTGGTTGGCATGCTGGTGCACTGGTCTACAAAGCCTGATCTGGTCCTGCTTTATGGCGGACTCAGCCAGGGGGACGCAGCTCAGATATCGCAGAAACTTCGCGACGAGGAGATACCCCACAAGGTCAAGGACGGCGGGACGACCATCTTGGCTCCGGCCCAGAGAATTCACGAATTGCGGCTGACCATGGTCGCCCATGGCCTGCCGGCCGGTGGAAGCGACGGCTATAAAATTCTCGACCGCGACGGACTGGGAATTAGCCCGTTCAAAGAGAAGGTCAATTTCGTCCGGGCTATCTCCGGCGAGCTGGAAAAAACGCTCATGCTCATCCACGGCGTTATCAACGCGCGCGTAATGCTCGTCAGCCCAGACCAAAGACTCATGTCGCGTGGCAAGCAGGAAGCGTCCGCGTCGGTATACCTCAAAACGCGTGGCAGCGGGAAGCTCAGCAGGGGCAACATTTTGGCGGTTACCAATCTCGTAGCTGGGGCGGTCAAGGGAGTTCGGCCTGAGAAGGTCGTCGTCGTGGTCAATGGTCAGCTTGAGGCTGGGCAGGAAAAGGACGAATTGGCTGCGATATCAGGCTCGTTGTTCGAACGAAAAATGCAGGTCGAGCAGTATCTCTCCAGCAAGGCAGAGGACATGCTCGCTCGCGTACTCGGGCCAGGCCGGGCTACGGTGAAGGTCGATGCGACGCTTACAACCAAAACCGTTCAGCGAACCAAGCGGACTTTTGACCTGGCTAACCGGACGGAAAAAAAGGTCAACACCACTTCCAAGAGTGGCTTTACCAGCGGCAAGGGCCGCGGAAAGTCTTCGCCAACCACGACCAAGAACAAGACCGAGACTATTGAATACGACACGCCATACTCGACCGAGCAGACGGCGGAAGGCCCTGGGGTTTTGAAGTCTATCGCCGTGGCGGTGTTTGTGGATCTCTCTGAACCTATCGACGCCCAGGGCAACGGGAAGGAAGGCGAGGCTGGGGCTAAGAAAAAAATGCCCACCGTCAAGCAGATAGAGACCGCTGTCCGAAACGCTCTGGGCCTGACCGACAGCGGCGAGCTTACCACGAGCATCACCGTCGTGGACGTACCCTTTCAGCGTGTAGCCAGTGGCCAGGGTGAGTTGACGGAAGAGGCGGGCATATTCAGCACGGACTTTATTTTGGAGATGGTGCGGCGCGGCTCGTTGGGCGTGGTGGTTTTGGGTATGTTACTGGCGCTGAAAATCTTCAAGGGCAAAAAGGCAATGGCTGGCGATGCTGAGACTGCCCCGGGCGAGGGTGCTGGGGCTACAGCTGGGGCCTCGGCCTTACCCAGTCCAGCCCAGCCTCAGTTCAAGGGTGCGGACAAGGCGCTGAAGATGAAGATATCTACCGCGCTGACAAACAACCCCGATCAAGTCAAACAGCTATTCCTCTCGTGGATAGAGAGCAGCCAGGGTAAATAGTCAGAAGTCAGGATTCAGAAGTCAGGATTCAGGATTCAGAAGTCATGTAGTCAGGAGCTAGATTGTGGCAGCGATAACAGGTACGAAGAAGGCGGCGTTGCTTTTAATGGCGATGGATCCGCATAGCGCGTCGGAATTATTGAAGGTGGTCAAGCCTGCCGCAGCGACCGATATCGCTACGGAGATGGCTTATCTCAACAGCTCGGGCTCGCAGGAGGCGGAGGAGTTTTCGCACGATGTCGTCAAGGAGTTCAGCACGCTGCTCAGCGGCAACGACCAGGACTGGGGCCTGGGTTTTGTCAAGCAGATGCTCGACGACGCCCTTGGCATGGAGCGGTCGGCCAAGGCGTTTGAGGAGGTAAAGATTCGCCTGGACCATCGCGACCCCTTTGCTCCGATATGTGGCACGAACCTTTACGAATTGGCAGCAGCTTTGGAGGGCGAGCCTACGCAGGTTATATCGCTCGTGCTGGCAGAGCTTTCAGCCAAGGAAAGCGCAAGCCTGCTGGGGATGATGGATGATGATCAACGCAACGATATTATTCGAGGCATGGCCGGGGCTACCAACGTGTCGGTCGAGGCTAAGGTTCGCGTAGCTAAGGTTATCCAGCAGAGACTTTGCGAGCTTCGGGCAGACGGCCAAGCGGCAGGGGGCAACGCCCAGGAAGCCCAGATGCGAAAAATTTCCGTCTTGCTCCGTGGCTTGCCTTTGGAAACTCGAAGCGGCATGCTCGAAAGCATAAAACAGCAGAACGAAGAGACCGGCGCTATGGTTACCAAGATGATGGTGCTGTGGGAAGACCTGCCGATAATAGAGTCTCGCGCGTTGCAAGAGGCGCTGCGACAGGCAGACCCGCAAAAACTGGCAATGGCTATGGTCAATGCGGACCAGAAGACGGCTGACAAGATTAAGCAGAATATGTCCGAATCTGGCAGAAATATGCTCTATGAGGAGTCACTGCTTATAACCTCGGCCAAGAAAAAGGAAATCGACGAGGCCCGGGAAATCCTGCTAGACGACCTGCGAGAACTAAACGAAGCTGGGATGTTAGACTTCGAAACCGAAGAGGTTTAGTAAAAGTTACTCAAACCGACCGGTTTGAGTAGTTGGTTGACTGGTTAAAAACAAAAACAACGAACCACGGATAGACACTGATAAACACGGAGTTTTTTTACTGATTACTGATAACTGACTACTGATTACTTTTTATAAATAGAAAGACTTGATTGAAATGGCTGAGGCTGTGATGTTACAACTCGAATTGCCTGTTGCTGATGTTGGGCTGGTCGTCGATGAGCCTGAGCTGGAGCAGGATCGAAATATTTCAGCTGAGCTTCGCGAACAAATCGAGGCTGAGTTGCAAGAGCGGTTCGACGCCCGGATAGCTCAGGGCCAACAGCAGGTAATAGCTGAGCGAGCCCAGCTTGCCCAAACGCAGCAGGCTCTGACCCAGGCGGCGGCCCAGTTGTCGCAGTTGCAAGAACAGGCTCTGGAAGAGCTGCGAAACCAGGGGGTTGACCTGGCTCTGGCTATCGCGCGGAAGGTTATCGCTCAGGAGATAAAAGCCCAGCGGGTCGAGATAGACCCGATTGTAATTGATGCGTTGCGTCAGTTGCCCGCTCG
>JAOZNE010000236.1:0-3185 GCA_029933955.1 Phycisphaerae bacterium | reverse complement strand
CTGTCTCTCAAAATTTCAGCGAGGCGTGGAGGACGTCGTCTACTGTTTTCGCGAAGATGAATTGCATGTCTTCCCGGGTGGATTCCGGGAGGTCAGCCAGGTCCTTTTTATTCTGGGCGGGCAGCACGACGGTTTTAATGCCAGCCCGTTTGGCAGCGAGAATTTTGTCCTTCATGCCGCCGACGGGCAGGACCAGGCCTCGGAGCGTTATCTCGCCACTCATCGCAACGTCCGCCCGGGCCGGCCTATTCATCAGCAGGCTCATCAGCGCGGTGAACATCGCCACGCCGGCGGAAGGCCCGTCCTTTGGGATGGCACCGGCTGGGACGTGGATATGAATATCCTGCCCAGCCAGCTGGCGCATGTCCATGCCGTCGTTGGCTGCGATGCCCTTGACCAGGCTCAGCGCTGCCTGGGCGGATTCTTTCATGACCTCGCCGATCTGGCCTGTCATTATCATCCTGCCTCTGCCGGGGAAAGTGGTCGCCTCGATGAACAGAATCGTGCCGCCCACCGGCGTGCAGGCCAGGCCCGTTACCACGCCGGGCATGTCCGTCCGCATAGCCAATTCGTTTTCATATTTCCGTGGGCCTAGCAGCTCGGTTATCAGCCTGGTCGTAACGGTTCGCCCGCGACTTTTTCCCGCAGCCACCATCGCAGCGATGCCGCGCGAGACCGAGCCGATCTGCCGTTCCAGCTCTCGCACGCCGACCTCGCGGGTGTACTGCTCGATGATCCGCATCAGGGCTTTGTCGTTCCACCTGGCTTGGCTTGGCTTTAAGCCATTTTCCCGCAGCTGTCTCGGCAGGAGATATTTTTCCGCGATGTGCAGTTTTTCCTGCGGCGTGTAGCCTGGCAGTTCGATCTGCTCCATGCGGTCGCGCAGGGCAGGGGGGACGGGTTCCATGTAGTTGGCCGTGGCGATGAAGAGAACCTTGCTGAGGTCGAACGGGACGTTGAGGTAGTGATCCTGGAACGTGCCGTTTTGTGCGGGGTCGAGAATTTCCAACAGGGCTGACGTCGGGTCGCCGCGGAAGTCCGCTCCGACTTTGTCCAGTTCGTCGAGCATGAACACGGGATTGTTCGACCCAGCCTTGCGCAGTTCCTGGATAATTCGCCCTGGCATGGCACCGATGTACGTTCGGCGATGGCCTCTCAGCTCGGCTTCGTCGCGGATGCCGCCCAGACTCATGCGGATGAACTTTCGCCCAAGCGCCCGGGCGATGGATTGGCCCAGCGAGGTCTTGCCCACCCCCGGCGGGCCTACGAAGCAGAGGATAGGCCCGCGGGATTCGGGCGCCAATTTTCGCACAGCCAGATATTCCAGCACTCGCCGTTTGACTTTTTCCAGGTCGTAGTGGTCCGCGTCTAGCACCGCAGCAGCTTTCTTGACGTCCAGCCTGTCCCCGGTCGCAACGCTCCATGGCAGCTCGGTCATAATGTCCAGATACGTTCGGATGACATTGTACTCAGGCGATGCGGTGGGAATTTTCTCTAGCCGACCCAGCTCGCGACGGGTTTCCTTATCGACGTTTTTGGGCATCTTGGCTGCGACGATTTTCTCGCGAAGTTCCGCTATTTCGACCGTGCGGTCGTCCATTTGTCCCAGTTCCTGCTGGATGGCTTTGAGCTGTTCGTGCAGGAAATATTCGCGTTGGGACTTGTCGATATTCTCTCTCACCTGGTTGTGAATTTTGTCGGAGAGTTCGAGAATTTCGATCTGTTTTTGCAGCTCTTTGCTGATGCCTCGCAATCGCGCGGTTACGTCGGTTTGTTCGAGGAGTTTTTGTTTGGTTTTCAGATCGACAGGTAGATTGGCTGCGAGAAAATCAGCCATCGCGCCGGGCTGATCGATGTTGTTCAGCACGATACGGGCTTCGTCGGGTATGCCGGGGGACAGCTCGATAACTCGGCTGGCCATGGTTCGTATGTCCAACACGAGCGCTTCGGTCTGGCGGTTCAGCACAGCTACCTCGCTGAGCTGCTCGATGCGGGCCCGGAGGTAAGGCTCGGCGCCCAGCCATTCCACCACCCGCACCCGCACCAGCCCCTGTACTATAAGGTTCTGATGGCCCTCTTCCATCCGCAGCAGCTTGAGGATCATCATAGCTGTGCCGATTTCGTAGAGGTCGTCCGGGCCCGGGTCGTCGACTTGCGGGTCTTTCTGACAAACGGTAACGATGAGTTTTTGCCCGGGCATGACCTCAGCTAGGAGCTTGCGAGACTTTTCGCGATGGATAGCCAGGGGCACTATTGTGCCGGGGAAGTTCACCGTGTTTCGCACGGGCAACACCGCCACGATCGATGGCAGCTCGAACGTTTCTTCCTCTGGCGGGGGCGTCGCGAGACTCTTCCTGCTGGGGGAGATTACAGCGTCGGAATCTTCGCCGGCGTTTATTTTCGGTTTATTCGATTTTTTTGGTGTGTTTTTCACAGGCGAACTTTCGGCATGGTAACGAGCAGTTGGCCCGCCCGGTAGACAGCTTCGATATTGTCCGCGTCGACGGTGTCCGGCAGGTCTATAGCTCGGCTGAATCGCCCGTGGTCTATCTCCATGTGGAACAGTTCGAGCTTGCCGAAAACAGCGGGCGGCGGGGGGGTAGGGCGATGGCCCGCGATAACCAGCTTGCCTTTGCTGACGTCCATCTCGATAGACTGACAGCCAACGCCAGCGAGGTTTACCACCGCGTAATAATTCCGGTCGTCCTGGTAGAGGTTCATCGCCGGCGTCCAGGCCTCGCCGGGACAATAGTGATGATACCCCGGATCGTAAACCTTATCCGCGATACGCCGCGATTCAGGATGAATCGTGCCGGGAGCCTTCCAGCCCCGGTCCAATGTCGAACAATTCATGAGCATGTTCCTTTCCCGCATAAAACGACAGCTCTCGAAAATCTTTTGCCGCAACGCTATTCTACCACGTTTTCAAAATTTCGGAAAGACTTTGTGATGCGAAAGTAATCGGTAATCAGTTATCAGTAAAAAAAGGACTACGAAACACGCGAAAGTCGCGAAAGATATTTTTGACCCGTGGCATTGGTGGGGATGACACAGCGGGAGGCTTCGCGAGAATGAACGAGGAGAATAACCAATCAACCAGTCAACCAGTTTCGCAGGCTCGCACATTTGATCTTTTGAGGTTATAATCCCCAGCCGATTTCCGATTCGCGGTTTTTGCCGCGGGA
>JAOZNE010000235.1:0-3190 GCA_029933955.1 Phycisphaerae bacterium | reverse complement strand
CAGAAACGGAATCGACAAGCCCGCGAGAGCCACACGAAACGAACTCTTCACCGTCTGCAAGAATTGGGCATCGAAGCCGATCGATTAACCTCGTGTATCCCGGATAAATTATGACTACTTCGCGCTGTAGTACTACGGAGCTAAAAAAAATGCGGGTTGACATTCTGACGACCCAGCCGCAGCCCTGTATGTTTATTGGTTAAAATGTGATTAACAACCGAATTTCCGCCGTCCATGGGATGGCTGTGTTTTTGTTTAGAATTTCGATATTCGGATTTCGGATTTGCTGTTTTCATATTTCGTATTTGCTTTAGGCTGTGTTATCATGTCAGTCTATTGGGCCTGGGAGTTTTTCAGTTTTTTTTGACGGAAGGTTATACCATGGCGTTGTTTCGCAAAGCGGTAAAAAAATTGGCCAAGGGACTAGGCCGAACCAAGCAGGTGTTCGTGGGTGGGCTACGATCGCTGCTTGTGGGCAAGGCTCTCGATGCCGAGCTGATGGACGAACTCGAGGCTATGCTCATTCAGGCGGACATAGGCCTGGGGGCGACGCGGCAAATATGCGACGACCTCCACACAGCCAAGCGGGATGGCAGGATCGCAAAAGGCGATGACGTGCTGGATTTCCTCAAGACCGAGCTGAAAAAATATTGGCCCGAGTCTGACCGCGGCGTGCACTTCGCCGAGATAAGCCCGACGGTGATCCTCGTAGCGGGGGTAAACGGAGCGGGAAAAACCACCTCCATTGCCAAGTTGGCCTATCAGTTCAAGCAGGAGGGCAAGAAGGTTGTCCTGGCTGCAGCTGACACTTTCCGGGCCGCAGCGGTGGAACAGCTGACGATATGGGCTGAGAGAATAGGCTGTGATATCGTCCGAGGCAGCGGGAAGGACCCGGCCTCGGTCGTCTTCGACGCCTGCGACGCCGCAGCCGCCCGCGGAGCGGACGTGCTGTTGGTGGACACGGCAGGCCGACTTCACACGCAGGAAAATCTGATGCGAGAGCTTACGAAAATCCGCGACGTGGTAGCTCGCAAAGTTCCCGGCGCGCCCCACGAGGTACTGCTGGTGCTCGACGCCACAACGGGGCAAAACGCCATCAGCCAAGCCCGGGCGTTCCAGGCTGCCATAGATGTAAGCGGTATTTTCCTGGCCAAGCTCGACGGCACAGCCAAGGGTGGCATCGTCGTAGCTATCCGAAACGAGGTCAATATCCCAGTGAAATTCGTAGGCCTGGGCGAAACATACCAAGATGTAGAACACTTCGACCCCGAGTCCTTTATAGACGCAATGTTCGACTGAAAAAGTGAAAGATGATGGGCGAGAGATAAAACATGAGGCCTATACCCTCTGCGAGACATTTTTGGGCGATTGCGATTTTCCTGGCCGTGGCCGGGTTTCTGGCGTTTTTGTCGTGGCACGACGATCGCCTCAGCGGCGAGCAGGCGAGCCTGGCCTGTGCCGCAGCCAAGCAACACCAGGGCGATCTCATGCCGTATGACACGGTCTACGGCGAGGTCAACGCAGACGGCAAGCTCGCCAAGCTACCCAGCCCTGTGTTCCTGGCCCTGATGGATACAGTGCTAATACCCACGGGCTACCGCGACCTGGCTCTGCCGTTTCGCCTGCTGCTGGGGCCTATGGTTTTGCTCTATCTCTGCGGCATGTACGCATTGCTTTGGCGGCAGTGTCGCAGCAGTTCCATCGCGGTTTTCGTAACAGTACTCAGCCTGACTATCACCCATACTTTCTCCGGCTGGTTCTGGGGTGTCGGGTCGCTGGGGTCGGTTACGCCACAGGGGTTGGTGATAGCAATCTCGCCGTTGGTGCTCTGGGCGTATGTCCATTTCACGGGCCACAAGCAAGTACTCCTGACTTTCGCAACGCTGGGCCTGTGTGCGAATATCGACCTGGTCTCAGCGGGGAACCTGGCGATAATAATGCTGCTGACGCACGCGATACGAAACGCGTTTCGTCCGCGGGCAATCCTGGCCAGCCTGGGCGGAGCGGGGTGCTTCATCGCAGGAGCCTTGCCATACCTCTTGTACTTCTTCTCGCTCCGAGGGAGCATAGCAGCGGGCTTTGACGGCGAGGTTTCAGCCAGCGGAGTTATCGGCGCGCTGCACATAAGCGGACAGGAGGTGCTGTATCCAGGGATATTCCGCAACCTGCTGCCGGGGGGACTTTACGCCGCAGCCTTGCTTTTACTCTCAGCGGTGGTGCTCTGGCAGTTCCATCGCTTCGCCGCCAAGGACGTGGGTGTCTGGCTGTGGATGGTTGCCCTGGCCCTGCTGGTAGCCATGGGGTTGAGCGGAGCCAGCCAACTCGTCGGAGCCATGCTGCACAAGCCGCCGTGGATAATAGATTTCCCACAGGCATTGGCCTGGATGATGCTGCCGTTGTATGTCCTTTTCGCCCAGGCTCTGACGCATATATTTCGCATGGTACAACACAACCGGGGGTATTTGCGTTGGTTCTGCGCAGCGATGATGGTCGCCTGGATGTTACCCTCGAACAACCTCAGGCCGCTGCGACATTGGTTATACTCCGCTGCGAGCGTAACGATGGACGAGGCCCACAAGCCCGCGCGCGTGCAGGAATTGGCTGAGCGAAAACGCAAAGGGGCCGAGCTGAAAGCCCTAGCCAGCTGGGCCAGGGGCAATACCGACCCGCGAACGGTTTTCCTGACCGACAGCAGCCAGTTCCGAATGCTGGCCCGGCGGAGTATTTATGTCTGCAGCGACGATGTGCGACCGTTTTACTACCTCGCCCCGCAACTGCTGCCGAAATGGGCGGGGCAGGTACTTGCACAATACCGCTGGCTGGGCGAGCCTATAGACGAATCCAGCATCGTAAATGGTGTTGCCGGGCTGAGGAAGTTGCGGAAATTCCGGGGCGTCCCGGAGTGGTACATTCTGCTGCCAGCCAGGCCAGGACGGGAAAACCTCCACCAACTCAGGCCCGTAACGTCCAAGGCGTGGGGACAGCATTGGCAGGTCTACCAAGTGCCAGTCAAGGCGAATGACGGATGACGAAGCCAGAATGACGAATCAATGACGAATTTCGAATAAAAAAATACCATAACCGCTCACAGAAAAGAACCACGAATGAACACTAATAAACACGAATTATCGTAAAAAATTCAAACCGACCGGTTTGAGTAGCTGGTTGATTGGTTAACTAGTTGATTAGT
>JAOZNE010000043.1:7753-12197 GCA_029933955.1 Phycisphaerae bacterium | reverse complement strand
TGTTTAGCTCCGTAGGAGCGGCATCTTGCTGTTGGGCTTTGGAACCGTTTAAGATGTCGCTCCTACGGAGCTGAAGCAAAAAAAATGTGAACGGTTATGTTTTAATTATCTGCGTACATCCGTGTTTATCCGTGATTCTTGTTTTTGTGTGAACGGCTACAAACTACTTTGATTTTCAGTATCGACCAAAACTCGAACAGCCTTTGGGACACACTGCCCAAGCTCCAGGCTCTTGCCCGGAGAGGCCTGGCTGTTACGCATCTCATCGAGGATATCGACGTAGCTTTCACTTCGCTAGGCGCCGGCGAGGGGAATTTGCGCGTCTCGCTGGAGCGGTTCCATCCGTCCGGCGGGTCGGACTGGGGGGCGGGACTTTTTTACAGCGAGTTCCTGGGCCGTCAGCCTTTGGAACTGCGAAACATTGAGCCGCAACTCGGCATGAAAATATCCACCCTGGCCAGGCTGCTGGGCAAGGGGCTGGAGGAACTCTACCAAAAATTTTCCACGGGTGACAACTGGATGCTCGTGGGGTCGAGCTTCGTCGGCGACAGACTACACCACAGGCTCATCGGCGACCTGCACATCGACGAATGTCGCGAACATCTCTGGCGGATAATAGACCTCGCCGAGCAGGACTGCACTCAAAAATTCCCCGCCAGCCAGTCGCGCCTGCGAACGAGCCGATGGTTCGCCGACGAGCGGGCCAGGCTGGAGCGGCTATTGGAACAAAGCGACACCCCCCTGCTGATTGACCTGTACCGCCGTTGGCTTGGCGAGTATCTGCCAGGCCAGGCCATCGGACTTGGGCTGACCAGCAGCCTGTTCTCGTTGACCGGCCCTGGCGAGCGGTTCTCGTTGCTGGAGATTTTTTTGCGAGACTACGACGCCGCCGCCGCTTTGTACAACCAAGCCATCAACGAAACCGGCGCAGGCTTGCACCGCTTGCGCACCAGCCGGGGCGAGCTGCCGTTCTTCGCCACGATGCGACACGCGGGCAGGTTCGTCCGGGCCCAGGTCAGCCTGGTTGGCAACGATTTGATAATCGCAGACCGCCAGTTCCCGCTGGGGACAGGCCGGTCGTTGCCGATTGCCAAACTCCAAGCTGCGGGCATCGAAGCTCTCGCGGGCAAGGCGATGATCCTGGCCCTGCAGGTGCGGACCGGCCAAGCGGGCGGCGAATTGGCATTGCCTCACAACGGCTCAGCCTACATGCCCGCCAGCTTCGCCCTGCAAAAACTGCTGCGGAGCAACAATCTTCTGCCGCCGGGCCAGGCTGAGCCCAAGCCTGTAGTCCGCGTACGGTTCAGACTGCTGGACCGCATGAAGTCGCTGCCCGACGAGGCTGTCATCCACCTGCCCGAGCATCTAGCCAGGGCGATCGGCCAGGCTGAACTCCCCGCGCGTGAATTGGCGGAGGGCTACTCCACCCTGAAAGCCGCTGCCCAGACCAGGCTGAGAGTTTTTCAGCGTGACAGCTCCGCTCGCGAGCGTTGGCTGGGGGAAGCCTTTTCGCAAAAAACCCGCACCGCCGCCGAGCTGGACGCTCGCAAGCGCGACCTCGCCCGGGCCAATTCCAAAGACCCGCAGCTACGAGAAATATCCAGCCAGCTCCGCGAGATACGAACCAACCTGCACATGTCGCTATTGCGGCAGGTGGTGGACGACTGGCAGATTAGCCAAGTCGATTTCTGGGACTCGCGTGGAGCACTGCTGCCATGGTGCGTCGCACTTGGCGGACAGGAGTTTTACGACAGCGTCATCAACCGGGCTGAGATAACCCCTGAGCAGCGATAAACGCCTCCGGGGCGGAGGGGCAGGGCCGCAAGGCCCACCACGACAAACCCCTCGGCCCCTTCCACACGCACAGACCATCTCAGCCTCGAAACAGCTACTTCTTTACTTCGATACGCTTGGCCCGAGCCTGTTCCGCCTTGGGCATGGTTACCGTCAAAACCCCGTCGCGACAGGTAGCCTCGACTTTGTCCTCCTCAATGTTGGATGGGAGTTGAATGTCGCGGCGGAAAGTTCCGTACCTTCGCTCGGAGTGATAGTAGCCTTCGCCCTTGTCCTCGGTTTTTTCCTTCTTCTCGCCGGCAATGGTGAGTATGCCGTTCTGCACCGAGACATCGATATCTTCGCTCTTGACGCCCGGAAACTCGACATTGACGACAATCTTGTCATCTTGCTCAACCATATCCAGTGTAGGCCACCATCCGGCATACTGTTGCACGGCCAGACCAGGGCGATCCCAGTCCCCGAAGAACCCGCGAAAGAGATCATCCATCTCGTCTCGAAGTCGGGCCAGAGGACGTGCGTCATCACTTCTTCGTCTTATCAGGTTCATAGCGAACCTCCTTCCTGTGTACTGCGGCCAACTCCCGCTTTTCGCCGCGGACCACGCGTCAGCGGCTATCAGCAGGCCGATAATCGCTCTCAAAATATTCCGTGCAACCCGCGTGCCAGACAGTATCGGATGACACGGGAAACAATATCCGCCAGGCGAGCGGAATTATCTTCGTAACTTATTTGATTGCAATAAGTTTCAGAGGTACATATCGACGCAGCGTCTCTCTTGCCCCGACAGAACTTCAGGTATCTGCGCCCCGGATGCAATTTTGACAGCACCCTTAGCGGACAAGCTGCCAGAATGGCAAGAATGATGGGGTTGTGGTGTTGAGACTAACGCGATTCCAGGTCTGTGGAGTAGAGAGCTTCGGTCAGTTTCCATTGGCCTGCGTTGGCGTAGATCAGGATGTTTATCACGATTCGGCGGGCGTCGATTGGCTTGTAGCCGTGGATTTTTTCCAGCCCGCCTGCTGCACCCGCTGCGGGCCCGGCCAGGGCGAATCGGCTGAGCACCACCGCCACCCTGCCAGAGCGATAGACGACCCATAATCTGGGCCTGCCCGTCGACGCCCCCAGCATAGCAGCCAGGTCGGCGTTGTATCCTACGCTTGTAATGTCGTTGCCCAGGCCCTGTGCAAATTGGCCTGTCATCAGCGGGCTGTCCGGGCCGAGCCTACCGAGGGCGTCGGAGCCAAACTTTTTCCCCAGCCAGGCCTTGGCAGCCTGGAAGTTGGCCCAGTCGCCCGAGGCTGAGTCTATCATCACCACCCCGCCGCGGCTAATGTACTCGTCCAACGCGTCGCCACTCAAGGCCCGTGCGACGTCCCCAGGCTCCCTGGTCGTCAGCCAAACCAGCGACACGTCCGGCGGAATGGCTTTGTTTTTTGCGGGATAAACAATGCTCCGATACCCTGCGCCAATGCTCACGCCCCCAGCCAAGGCGTCGGAAAGTTTCTCACAGGCCCGCGCGAAATTATCAGCCACGCCCCCGCCCTGGCCAACCAGCCGACCTATGACCAGGAACCTGTCGGGCTTGAACTTGCCCGGTGAAAATATCACAGGCCCGTCGGGTACACTCGCATTATCTTGCCCCCCTGCCCCGGCCTGGCTTGGCTTGGCAGCAGACGAAACTGGCCCGGCGGGCCCAGCTAAAATCCTTCCCAGCGTTCGGACAGCCCAGGCGGTACTCACAATTTTGTCCTCCGCCAGATTGCCGTCCCAAGCCCCGCTGGGCAACTGCTCCTGCATCAACAGTCTGGCCAACTCAACGTCCAGCCTCTTGCCCGCGAGCTTCCGCCCCAGGCCTGTCGCGACGAGCAGGTCGAACAGATACGCGTATTTTGGCTCGTCGCCCCAGTACCACTCGGCAGGCTTGGCCAGGCTGGAATGCCTCGCCAACCAATTCAACGCCCGCTCGTAGCCCTGCCCGTCGCCAGGCTTGGCCTGGTTCTTTTGGCTCGCCAATATCGCCCAGGCCAAGGCACCCGCAGCAGAAGCTGGGCCGTTGCTCGTGCCGCGCAAACGCCTGGGCCTGCCGCCGCGAGGATGATAACCAAATCCGCCATCGGAATTTTGCGCCCGCTTCAGGAAACCCCGCGCCCGGGCATAGAGTTTTTGCGACACCTTCGCGCCGAGTTGCCCCGCAGCCTGCATCGCCCGGAGCACCTGGGCTGTGTCGTTCGTGTTGGCAACCTTGGCCCCAGCCTCGCTGCCCCAACCGCCCGAAGCAAGCTGCTGTCCCGCCAGCCAATTAACGTCAGCCTGGACTTTCCCAAGCAACTGCCCGCGATTGTGCGTATCAGCCCGGCGGTGCAGAACCCGGGCCAGCAGTATCACGCGCTCAGCGACGGCGAAAATCCCCTGGCCATTCCGCGGAGTTTGCAAACTGATCTTCCCAATGGCCGAGGCGACCCGCGAGTCCCCAGGCCCAACGCCAGCCTGAAGATAGGCCAGGGCGACCAGCGCCTCAGCTCCGCCGCCGGCGTAGCGATAACATCGCGACTGCCAGCGTCCCCGCTGACTGTCCAGATACCCCAGCCCGCGCGAAACCGCCTGCCTGATAGCCTTTCGCGGAACAGCCTGCTCCCCTCTGCTCGCA
>JAOZNE010000043.1:1555-7653 GCA_029933955.1 Phycisphaerae bacterium | reverse complement strand
CGCAACACCCGGAGGCGCAGCCTGGGCTGGAGCTACCAAAACACCAGCCAGCAGACAAGATGCCGCCAGGCTACGAAATTTCGCAATGTTGAAATTCATTCGCCTATAATTTTCACCAGCAGCCGCTTGCGGCGTTTGCCGTCGAACTCGTAATAGAAAATATGTTCCCAAGGCCCGAGGTGCAGCTTGCCGTCGGTGATGGCGACAACAACCTCTCGCCCCATAACCTGCCGCTTGAGGTGCGCGTCGGCGTTGTCCTCATAGCCATTGTGGTCGTACTGGTCGTGCGGTTTTTCCGGCGCGAGTTTCTCCAGCCAACGTTCGTAGTCGCCATGCAGACCAGGCTCGTTGTCATTGATAAAAACCGACGCGGTTATGTGCATGGCATTGACGAGCACAAGCCCGTCCTGCACGCCGCTTTCGTCGACGAGCTTCTCGACCTGGTGGTGAATCGAAATTATCTGCCGTCGCTGCGGGACGTCCATCCAGATTTCCTGCGTAAGCGTTTTCATATTTTCAGCTCCAATCGCAAAAAACAGCCAGGTCCTTCCGCCAAGCCGCCGCAGGCCTGACTGTATGATATTGTCCCGACAGGCCAGCTACTTGCCAGAATAAAATATCCACCGCGGGCTGTAAAATGGTAGAATGTGACGCGGAAATATGACTTGGCCATGTAGTTGCCCCGCCGACTCGGGGCAAGATCGGGAACGACATGCTCTTTCATCGTTACGGAAAATTCACCGGCGGAATTGACCTGCCAGAGGAAAAACAGGCGACCATTGACGAGCCTATATCTGCTGGGCCCCTGCCGGATGAGTTGCACGTGCCACTGAATTACAGCGACCAAATGCCCCCCGCAAGCCCGGCGGTATCCCCAGGCCAGGCCATCTCGCGGGGCGAACTTCTCGCCCGGGCCACCCAGGGTGGGCTGGACATATTCGCCCCGGCCAACGGAGTGGTGCGGGATATCTCGACACGCGACATTACGCTGACGAAGCTGCGCGGACAGAGCGAATTGCTGGCCAGGGAACCCGTGCGCGACTGGGAAAAGCTCTCCGCCGAGCAGCTGCGGGAACTTATTCGCGAGGGACAGCTTCCCACTTTTCGCAGGCCTGGCGAAGCGATAATAGATTGGCTCGAAGAGGCCCGCCGACACCGGTCTGGTCAGCTTGTCATAAACGCGATGGAAGATCAGCCTTTCGTTACAGCTGACCATCGTCTGCTGGTGGAACATGGGCCTGAGGTTATCGCCGGGGCGAGTATCCTGGCCCGGGCTGGGCGAATCGGGCAGGTTACCCTGGCTGCGGATCAGCAGAAGACGGAAAACTATCAGCACCTCACCGCCCCGGCCCAGGCCCATGGGCTGGAGCGCGTCGCACTGCCCAGGCGGTATCCCATCGGAGCGGACAATATCCTGCTTAGCGTGCTGACCGGCAGAGAGGTTCCCTGTGGCGGCAAGGCTGCGGACATCGCCCTGGCGATTATCGACGCCGCGAGTTGTTTCGCGATTTATCGTTGGGTCGCCTGTGGAGACAGGTTGGCTGGGCGAGTGGTAACGCTGAGTGGGCCTGGCGTAAAAAGGCCTGGCAATTTGTTCGTGCTGTTCGGCACGAACTGCCACGAGCTGGCAGCCCCGGCTGAGGGGCCTCTCGTCATCGGCGGGCCTATGATAGGCTCGGTCGCCTCGGCCCGCTCGGTGGTAGGCCCGGGCTGCGACGCGGTTTTGGCTCTGGAGCCGACCTCCCCCGGCGTAGCGACGCAGTGCGTGCGGTGTGGGTGGTGTCGCGACCACTGCCCAACCAGGCTAAACGTAGCTGTGCTGAACGACCTCTACGAACTGGGTCATGTCCAGCCTGCCAATCTCCTGGGCGTGCTATCGTGCCTGGGCTGCGGGGTCTGTTCATACGTCTGCCCCGCTGTTCTGCCGTTGACCGAGCGAATGCGCCAGCTGAAAAAATCGCTCCACGCCCTGCCAGGTCGCGACAGAACAGCAGAAGAAAAATTCGCCAGGCACATGCGACGACGAGGCACCAGAAGACGCTGGCTGGCCCGACGAAAAAAAACAAAAACAGCAAACCACGAATGAACATTAATGGACACTGATTATCGTAAAAAACAAAGTTTATCATGAAGAGCATGGGGTTTTTTGTGGACTGAAAAAGATTAAGGAGAATCGTTGATGGATAATCAGCCGACGCAATTGGACAACCTTGCCCGGGCTGGCCTGGGGGTTGGCTCGTTGGCCCATGCGCCGCTGTTGCGAGCGCCGGAAAAAGTGCGGACGATATTTCTCGTAACGATAGCTGCTGCCTGCCTGCCCCTGGCTGCGGGGATAGTGTTCTTCGGCTACCGCGCCGCGTGGGTCGCTGCGGTTGCCATGATATCCTGTGCCGCGATAGAGCGACTGTACTTCCAAATCACCCATATCCCGTCATTGCTAGGCAGAAGCCACGCGTATCTCACGGGCCTTTTGCTAGCCCTGACGCTGCCACCATTCACGCCGTGGTACGTGGTCGTGATAGGCTCCGCATTTGCGATAATCATCGGCAAGGCAATCTTCGGCGGAGTAGGCCACTTCCTCTGGCAGCCCGCGCTGGTAGGCCGATTCGCCGTAGCTGTCATCATGCCCGCGCTAATCGCGCCACCAGCTGCCAGCAGCCTGCAGCCTGACCGTTGGCCCATCCTGGCCATGAGCCATCTCGTGTTTGGCGATATCGACCAGGCCCAGCCGATCCGCCGGTACCAGGGTTGGCAGGAGCAGTTCGAGAAAGACCAAGCCAGGTTCAACCGCAAAAAAATACGACAGCTGCCCAGCGGCTATCTCGTGGAGCACCCCGCCGCTGCGCTGGCCAGGCTGACCGACCCCCGACACGAGCCAGCCTACAGTGCTCTGGCGCGAGTTCGGGCGGATATACCAGGCCGAAAACCAACCGCCCTGAGCCAGCTGCCCCCGCTGAAGGACATGCTCTTCGGAGCCAGGCCCGGGGGCATTGGCGAGACTTGTGCCGCTGCAATTATCGCTGCCGGGCTGTACCTTATATATCGAAACTATGTCAAGTGGCAGCTGCCGGTTTTGTTTCTGCTGGCCGCTGCGGTCGTCGCCGCGGTCGCGCCGGTGCGATTGGCTGGGCCTGGCGGGTCGGTCGAGTGGGTCTATTTTCCCATCCTCTACGACGGGCTAAACGTACCGGCCACGCTCGGGGCGGGGTTTACCTACGTCAACTATCAGATACTCAGCGGCGGGATGTTGCTCGCTGCGTTTTTCCTGGCCACGGAGATGACCTCCAGCCCCGTAACCACAGGCGGGCAGATTATCTTCGGCCTGGGCTGCGGAGCGGTCGCAATGCTGATAAAACTCTACCTCGACACACCAATCCCCGCGTACCTGGCGGTGCTGGCGATGAACACGCTGACCCCAACCATCGATGCCATGTGGAGGCCTCGCCTGTTCGGCCAAAGACACTTCGCCTGGCTAAGGAAATAACAAGTAGCACAGGCGTCCCGCCCATGCGTAGCACGGGCATCTTGCCCATGTTTTTTTTGTTTCTGTTTTTTGTCATTCCCGCGCAAGCGGGAATCCAGTTTTTTCTGTTTCTTTTTTTGTTTTTACTGATTACCGATTACTGACGGCTGATTACTTTCCCCCTCATTATCTCCGCTGCGGGTCGGCCTGCTTTTAGCAGAGCAGCCATGGCTTGGAAATGCGGAGCTGCGCGGAGGAAAAACTTTCGATAGCCCGCGCATAGATAGTTCAAGCCGTCCTGGCCATCGGGGGTTTGCATGAATCTGTGTTTGGGACAGCCGCCCCAACAGCTGGCCAGGACGGGACAATTTCGACAATATTTCGGCAGGGTCGTCATCTTGGCCTGGCCAAAGTTTCGCTGGGCCGGAGAGGCCATCATCTCGCGCAGGTCGTCGGTGGCGATGTTCCCCAGCCGACTTCGCGGGTAGACATAATGGTCGCACGAGTAGACCTCGCCGTTGTGCTCCACCACCGGAGCCGAGCCACATTGAGGCATGAATTTGCATACCATCGCAGGTCGGCCCATGCTCCCAGCCATCGCCCACTCGAAGTTCATCACGAAAATCGACCCGACATCTCGGCCCAGCCACTCGTCGAAAATCTCGCAGAGAAATCGCCCATAGTCCACAGGCCCGACGCTCCAAGGCGTCAGCTTGGGCGACGCTACAACATCCCCGCCAATTAGCCCCTGGGCCAAATGCAACCCCTGTTTCGCCTCGGCATCATCCGGCAGCCGTTCTACGATGCCGAGAAATTGAATGAACTTCACCCCAGCCTCGCGGAAGAATCGGTAGACATCCAAAGGCTTGGCTGTGGCAGCGGGCGTTACGCTGGCGAGGATATTGAACTCGACCTCGTGCCGTTTCAGCACGTCCAGCCCGCGCATCACAGCGTCGAACGACCCAGCTCCGCTCGCGTCGCGACGGTAGGCGTTGTGAATTTCAGCCGGGCCGTCCAGGCTTAGGCCCAGGAGAAAATTCCGCTCGTGCAGGAACCGGCCCCAGCCATCGTCCAGCAGCGTGCCGTTGGTCTGCAAGCTGTTCGTAATCCGTCGGCCTGCGGCGTATTTGTCCTGAAGTCGCACCGCCTTTTCGAAAAACTCCAGCCCCATCAGCGTAGGCTCGCCACCCTGCCACATAAAAGCTACCTCGCCCCGGCCTGGCTGAGATTCGATGTATTTGCGAACGTAAGTTTCCAGCAGTTCGTCCGACATCCGCTGCGAAGCCTGGGCCTGGCCCGGGCTGTCCTCGGCGAATACAGCCTGTTTTTCAAGGTAGAAACAGTATTCGCATCGCAGGTTGCACGAGGCCCCGGCAGGCTTGGCCATCAGACAAAACCGCTCGGCAGACCAAGGCGGCAGTGCAGGGGTTTTCGTAGCTCAGCCTCGCGCTTACTGGCGAGCTTTGCGCCTTTTCTCAGTTTTAGTCTTAGCTGACATTGAAATTCATCCTGTTTAATAACCCTTCACACCCTTCATACCTTTCACACCCTTCGTACCCTTCATGATAAAAAAATCGCCAGGCGCAACTGTTTTTCAGGCTATCCATCCGCCGCCCAGGAGCGTTTGGCCATCGTAGACCACAGCAGCCTGGCCTGGCGTTATGGCGTGGATCGGCTCGTGAAAATCCACTTCAAACGCGCCGCCGTCATCGACCAGTCGCACGGTAGCGGCGCTGCCACGATGGTTGTAGCGGATTTGCACAATGGCTTGAAATGAATTTTCCCCGGGCTTGTGGTGCCAGTTGGCCCGCTCGGCCCGGAGGTGTTGGCTGGACGCTTCTTCGCGCGTGCCGAGGGTAACGTCGCCGGTGGCGGGGTCGATTTTCGTAACATAGGCTGGTGCGCCGGTAGCCACGCCCAGGCCGCGACGTTGGCCGATGGTGTATCTGCCGTAGCCTGTGTGTCGTCCAAGTTCGCACCCAGCGGTGTCGATAATTCTGCCGGGCGTCAGAGCCTGGGGGGCACGGCGGGCAAGCAGCGTCGTATAATCGTCGCCGTCGATGAAGCAGATATCCTGGCTGTCGGGCTTGTCGTGCACCCCCAGCCCGAGCGACCGGGCCAGTTTGCGAACAGCAGCTTTGTCTTCCATCTCGCCCATCGGCAGGATGATTCGCCCGAGGTTTTTTTTCGCGATTCCAAAGAGGATATACGATTGGTCTTTCTGTCGCGACGGGCCTCGCAGCACAGCTGGGGAGCCTTGGTACAGGCCCGTGCGGGCGTAGTGTCCCGTAGCCAGGCCGTCGCAACCCAACGAGTTGGCCAGGTCTATAAGCAGGCCGAACTTCAGCTTCATGTTGCACATGGCACAGGGGTTCGGCGTTCTCCCTGTTGCGTACTCGCCCACGAAATAGTCGATAATTTCCGCAAACTGTTCGCCCAGGTTCAGCACGTGCAGCTCAATGCCCATCAGCTCAGCCAGCCGCTTGGCATCGTCGGCATCGCGGGCTGAACCGCAGGCCTGGTCGCTACCGCCGGCGACCGGCTGCTGCGACGCACCTATCCTGCTCATAAACGCGCCGACGACCTCGTAGCCCTGCTGTTGTAGAATCGCAGCCGAGACCGAGGAGTCCACCCC
>JAOZNE010000043.1:0-1455 GCA_029933955.1 Phycisphaerae bacterium | reverse complement strand
AATTGGAACTTTGATTTACCCCGCCAATTGTCATACACTGCGGAAAACATCCCAGCTACACACTGGGCGAAAGGACAAACAATGGCTGACTTTTTTTCGAATCTTTCCGACAATTATCCGTACCTGTGCATTGTGCTGCTGACGCTCGTGCCGGCGCTGGAGCTGCGGGCGAGCATTCCATACGGCATACTCGTAGCGAATGAAAATTGGCTCGTCGTAGCAGCCGTGGCCATCGCAGCCAATATCGTCCTGGGGCCTGTGGTGTTTTTCGTGCTGGACAAGTTCATGCATCTGCTGCTGCGGATACCGCTGGTCGATAAGCTGTGGAACCGGATGATCCTGAAAACGCAGCGGAAGATTCATCCGATGGTGGAGAAGTACGGCGTGCTGGGCCTAAGTGCGTTTATCGGCGTGCCCCTGCCAGGCTCGGGAGTTTACAGCGGAGCCATCGGAGGCTACCTGCTGGGCTTCACCAAACGAGAGTTCTACATCGCAACGGTCATAGGCGTGCTAATAGCGGCAACAGCGGTAACAGCAGTAGTAATGACCGGCGCCGGCACACTGGATTTTTTCATCAAAAAAGTGTAACAGCGTCGGGCTCGCCACGCCCTCGACCTAATTTCCGAGGTTCGGGGCTTCAGTTGATTGTGATATGTTGGTTTTGGGGGCTACAGTTCGCTCGGGTTCGCTCGGTTTGAGAAATTTGGATAACCCGACAGTAAGTATGGCTGTCAGCACAGCCGATATGATTGCAGCCCAGATTGCACTGCGTCTGTCCCGTTTTCTGTCTTTTCTCTCTCGCTGCTCACGAGCACAGGCGAGAAGATAAGTGTCCGTTGAAGTGAATATCTGTAATTGCTCTCTTAATGCATAGGCTGACTCTAGGCAGTGGTTGAAACTTTCCTGAGCTTGATCAAAATCTCCCTTGGATTCATGGAACTTGGCTTGGCGGTAACTCTGTTTCACCTTTTGAGATTGACGCTGTATTTCGTTGATTTTCTTCAAACCATCGGGGACGAACTTCTCGAAATCGTCTGTGAGAATAAGGTAATCAAGAATCTCTTTGAGTTTTTTATCCTCCTCCAGAATAGCATTGATAGCAATTTTGTAAGAATCCAGAAGAGCTCGCTTGAGATGGCTCCTGCAAGCGGAGGTTATTTCCTCCACAGCCCCTTTTTCCTTCTGACACAACCCGCGAGCGATATGGTGAAAACAGGAAAAAATCTCATTGGACAAACCAGCTGGCCTGATCCCCCTGTTATGCACGGTAGCTATTCGCAAGACTTCTTGCAGGTCGCCGTAGTAAAATACAAAAGCCTCGACCAGAGCTTGCTGAGTGTCAGGTTCTTGGATTCGGTTTATACAAATTTCGCGAAAGGTTTCCAGTGTTTCATTTGCAGGCTCGTGGAACATGCTTGGTCAACCTTTCAATAATTTTCTGGTTTTCTTTGTCCT
>JAOZNE010000234.1:1384-3202 GCA_029933955.1 Phycisphaerae bacterium | reverse complement strand
GACATCTTAAACTGTTCCAAAGCCAACACAAAGATGCCGCTCCTACGGAGCTAAACATATTATACAATCGCATTACTACAAAGATATCGCTCCTACGGAGCTGCCTGTCCACCGTACTACGGGATACCTGTGTTAGATTTTTTTAGATAACAAAAAAGAACTTCATGCTCTTCATGTGCTTCATGGTGCATTTTTGCGTAGCCAACAATCCGAAATCCGAAATCAACAATCCGAAATAAGAATCATTCCCACTCTATCGTGGCTGGGGGTTTTGACGAGATATCGTAGACCACTCGGTTTACGCCTCTCACTTCGTTGATGATGCGGTTGGAAATTGTCGCCAGTACATTATACGGAATCCGCGACCAGTCAGCTGTCATAAAATCGTTCGTATCGACCGAGCGGATAGCGATTACATTTTCGTAGGTTCTGCCATCGCCCATCACGCCGACGGACTGCACCGGCAGCAGCACAGCGAATGTTTGAGAAGTCTTGCGGTACAGGCCGTTGGCGGTGATTTCCTCCAGCAGGATATTATCAGCCTTGCGGAGGATGTCGAGCTTGTCCTTCGTGATGTCGCTTATGCACCGCACAGCCAGGCCCGGCCCGGGGAATGGATGTCGCCAGACCAACTCGCTCGGCAGGCCCAGCAGCTCGCCAGCCCGGCGGACTTCGTCCTTAAAAAGGTCTCGCAACGGTTCGATAAGTTCGAAACCTAGCTCCGCTGGCAGCCCGCCGACATTGTGATGCAGTTTGATGTTCGCAGCCTCTCCGGCCAGGGAATAGCCGGACTCGACCACATCGGGATACAACGTGCCCTGGGCGAGGAACTTTGCGTTGGGGATTTTTTTCGCAGCTGTTTTGAAGGCGTCGATAAACGCATGGCCTGTGATTTTCCGCTTGGTTTGCGGGTCGGTTACGCCGCGGAGCTTGCCGAGAAAATCGTCCGCGGCATGGACGGTGGTGAGATTGATTTTGAAATGATCGCCAAAAGTCTGCTCGACCAGCTCGACCTCGTTTAGTCGCAGCAAGCCGTTGTCCACGAAGATGCACGAGAGTCTATCGCCGATGGCCTTGTGCAGCATTGCTGCCACGACGGAGGAGTCTACCCCGCCGGACAGGCCGCAGATTACTTGCTCGCCTGGCCCGACGCGCCGGGCGACGTCCTCGACGACCGAGTCGACAAACGTGCTCATCTGCCACAGGCCCCGACAATCACAGATATCGTACAGGAAATTCTCGAAAATTTCCGACCCGTGCGGCGTGTGCGTAACTTCCGGGTGAAATTGCACGCCGAAGAATGGCTTGGTTTTGTGTCGCACCGCTGCAAAGGGGCAGTTGGGCGTGCGGGCTAGCGATACGAAATCGCCGCCGATGTCCTTCAGCTGGTCGCCATGGCTCATCCAGACGCTGGTTTGTGCGGGCACATTTTTCAGCAGGCCGCCCTGGTCGAGAACCTCCAGCGTAGCCCGGCCAAACTCTCGATTTGTAGCGGGCGAAATTTCCGCGCCGAGCGATTGGCAGGCTATCTGCATGCCGTAGCAAATTCCGAGAATAGGCACGCCCATGTCGAGAAGCTCGGGGTTGAACTTCGGCGCGCCGTCTTCGTAGACGCTGGCTGGCCCTCCCGTGAAGATAATGCCCTTCGGGTTCAGCTCTGCCAGCTCTGCCGGGGAAACGCCAGGCCGAGCCAAAACGCTGTAAACCTTCTTCTCTCGCACCCGCCGGGCTATCAGCTGGGCGTACTGCGAGCCAAAGTCCAGGATGATAATAGTTTCCGATTGTTCTGCCGATGTAGTCATATTTCAGTATTCAGTA
>JAOZNE010000234.1:0-1284 GCA_029933955.1 Phycisphaerae bacterium | reverse complement strand
TTCAGTATTCAGTAGTCAGTAAAAGCAGAAAGAGCGAACCACGGATAAACACGGATATTTTTGAAAAAACTTAACCGTTCACGGTTTTTCTCAACCTTTTTCCGTCATTCTGATTTCGAAATTCGTCATTGATATTTGGGCACTTGGTCATTGGGCATTTTTTTCGCTACTGGTCAGTTTGCCTTTTGCGACCATGTCGATTTGTTTCGGCACCCAGGTTTCCAAGCTTAGGCCCACTGCTATTTGTTCCGGGCCCGGCATGATTACCTTGAGTTTTTTCGGGCCTGGGATTTGCGAGAGTATCGCCTTGCTGTCGTCCAGTGGCACTGCCAGGTCGAGCAGGCCATGGATGATATACACGGGACACTTGAGCTTGGCCGCGTCGTTGAATGCCGAGGTCGCAGCCGGGTCGAAATCGGCCAACTTGCCTGCCTTGTCCATCACGTCCTGGAAATCCTCGGGCTTCATGCTAAGACCAGCCAGGAACAACTTCCGCCGAGCTACCGAGGCTGCGTCTTTCCACGGCGCGATAACCACAACCCCAGCAACCTTAGGCTCGATGGCGGCATATTGCAAAGCCGTCGCTGCACCGAAGGTCGCGCCGAAAACGTACAAAGGCCCAGCGGCAATCTTTTTCTCACCCGCGAGGGTGTTGACGATGGCTTTGACGTCCAGCTTTTCCTTCGCGCCGAGGGTAACGTATTTGCCCGTGCTCTTGCCGTGGCTGCGGAGGTCTATCAGCACGACGTCGTAGCCCATTTTGGCGAGGTTCTTGCCCATGCCCAGATAGTTGGCTTTGCATTGCTCCTCGCCATGCAGCAGCACGACCGTGCCGCTGGCGGGGGTAGCCTTGGCGTTGATGACCCAGGCGTCGATCTCCACGCCATCGGGCCTGTCGAACCGCTGATGCAGACTGATGACGCCCTTGGCCTGGAGATGTTCGCCAGAACCGGTCAGGCCCATCAGCACCATATTTTGCGGCGAGGTTTTGGACTCGACGATCGTTTTGGCGTAGAAATCCTGGCTACACCCCAGGGGCAAGGCCATGGCCAGCAATGCAAGAGTCGCGATTATTCGTTTCATGGTTCCGTCTCCATACAGGTTCGGATTATTCGTAAACAGGTTGCCTATATTTAACGCAATCGGCAAGCCAAAGGAAAGCGGAAATTTCTGGATTAGGCAAATAGGGATTAGGCAATAGGCACGGGTGCTGTGGTTTTTTGTTTTTGCTGATAACTGACGGCTGATAACTGTTGTTACAAAACCTTTCGGCGGTCTAGTCGT
>JAOZNE010000233.1:0-3207 GCA_029933955.1 Phycisphaerae bacterium | reverse complement strand
CCGCTATCGCACGGTCAGGAAATATTCCATCAGGTCGCAGCCTTTTTCTATGTGCAGGTCGCTGGCCTGGGCGGTCTCTTCAGTGAAAGGCTCGCACAGGATATGCTCCATCCTGGCCCCGGCGATGGCGAAGGGGACAGGCTCGGCGGTGTGCGTCCGCAGGCTAATCGGCGTGGGATGATCCGGCAGGACCATTATCCGCCAGTCCTCAGCCCCGGCCTGGAGCTTCCGCAAAATCGGCCCGACGACATGCAGGTCTATCTGTTCCAGCGAGTGAACTTTCCCAGCCAGGTCCGCATTGTGACCAGCTTCGTCCGGAGCTTCGACATGCACGAAAACAAGATCGTAATCATCAATCGCAGCCACGGCTCGGGCACCCTTGCCCGCGTAGTTGGTGTCGACGAATCCCGTAGCTCCCTCGACCTCCAGCACATCCCAGCCGATGAGTTTGCTCAGGCCTCGGATAAGGTCTACCGCGGTGATAGCCGCAGCCCGCATGCCAAACCGCTCGGCGAAGTTGCTCAGCGTGGGCATGGTGCCCTGGCCCCATAGCCAAATGTCGGTCGCGAGGTTCTCGCCCATCTCCCGCCGAATGTCGTTCACCTCGCACCGGGCCAAAATGTCGCGGGCGCGAGTCATGGTCTCGCGCAACAGCTTGGCCCCCTTGCCCGTCGGCAGGTACTTTTCGATAGGCTCACCGAGGATATCGTGTGGCGGAGTTGTCTTGACATTGACCGGCCCCGGCGTAACCATCAGGTGTCGATACGCCACGCCGCGATAGAACCGCAGAGAGTCGCTCTGGAGCGCATCTCGCAGCTGATCCATAATCGCGTTGGCCTCCTCGGTGGAGACATGTCCCGCGCAATGGTCTTCCATGATGCCATTGATGATGGTTACCAGATTGCAGCGGAAGACCCATTCGTCCGGGCCAACGTCGATACCCCTGGCCGCGGCTTCGAGCGGAGCCCTGCCGGTGTAGCAACTGGTCGGGTCGTACCCAAGCACGGAGAGAATAGCGACGTCCGAACCCGGAGCCATGTCCGGGGGCACATTGCGAACCGTGCCGATTCGACCGTTGGCTGCTATCCAGTCGATGTTCGGTATATTAGCCGAGGCCAAGGGCGTCAGGCCCGCAAGTTCGTCCAGCGGCTCGTCAGCCGCGCCGTCAGGGATGATAATAGCGTATTTCATAGTTAGGCAATAGTTGTTAGGCAAGTAGGCAATAGATTGTTAGGCAATAGATTGTTAGGCAATAGTTGTTAGGCAAGTAGGCAATAGTTGTTGGGTAAGTAGGGGTTGGTGGGCTGTGTTGTTTATACTTTTTATCAGGCCATGCAGCATTTTCATACACTCTGTCGCTACCGAAGTTAGTTCTCTCAATCGTGTCTCGTCAAGATAACCTAAGTTACGGCAAAGAATCAACTGCGTTTCAATTTCGTACAGGCTCCCGCGTGCAATACGCAGAAACCTCACATAATCCGCTGCTGTGCCGCGTCCATATCCTTCAGCTATATTCGACGGCACAGATACTGCCGCACGACGCAGCTGCTGAACTAGTCCATACAATTCTCCAGGCGGAAAAGATGACGACTCCTTATAAATCAACTTAACCAACTCACAACCACTCTGCCAAACTTTAAGGTCTTTATAACTCCGAATTGTAGTCATATATCACCCACAATTATCCAATATCAAAACCAACCCCACCTACCTATTCCCTACATCCCTATCCCCTATTTGCCCATTGCCCATTGCCTACTTGCCTATTCCCTGCTTCCCTATTGCCTACTTGCCTACTTGCCTATCCACTATTCTTCATACTCCTCTACAATCTCCAGGCAGACGCTTTGACTTTTTACTGTATCCAGTTTGTCGATTTTCGCAAGGGCGTCGCGGACGTCGCCTTCGCGGGCTTGGTGGGTAGTAACCACAACCGGCACAATTCCAGCTTGGCCCTCAGCTGGCTCGTGTTGCAACAGCGACGAGATGCTTATTTCGCGCTCGCCGAGTATCGCTGCTATTTGGGCGAAGACGCCGGGGCGGTCCTCGCAGAGAATCCGCAGGTAGTATCTGCTTCGCACAGCTTCGAGGGGCGACTGACAGGCCTGCTCTGCCCGGTCAGGCCAGACGCCCAGCTGCGAGAATGTCCGCTGGGCTGAACCGACCGCGACGGAAACCAGGTCAGCCACTACAGCCGACGCGGTCGGCATGCCGCCAGCTCCGCGGCCGTAGTACATGGTGTGTCCCGTAACGTGTCCATAGACGCTCACCGCGTTGAACGACCCCGCCACCCACGCCAACGGATGGGCTTTGGATATGAAGGCTGGGCGAACCCGCAAGCTCAGCCCGTCCGCCTGCCGCTCAGCGATGGCCAGGAGTTTCAGCACGTAGCCCAGGTCTTGGCCAAAAGCTACGTCGCACAAATCGAGCTTGTCAATGCCAGCTGTGGGAATGTCGTCGAATTCGATTTTCTGCCCGAACGCCATCGCGCCGAGGATAGCTAGCTTGTGTGCCGAGTCTTCGCCCGAGACGTCCAGCGAGGGGTCAGCCTCAGCCAAGCCATCTGCCTGGGCCTCTTGCAAGACCGCTGCGTAGTCTCGGCCTTTGGTGCTCATCTCGCTGAGAATAAAATTGCACGTGCCGTTGACGATGCCGAACATCGCGTCGATTCGATTGACAATCAGCCCCTCGTTCAATGCTCGGATTATCGGCACGCAGCCGGCACAGCTGGCTTCGAACGCGATGCACACGCCACAGCTGCGGGCCAGGGCGTAAAGCTCCGTTCCGTGATGGGCGAGCAGGGCCTTGTTCGCTGTAACCACATGCTTGCCAGCCCGGCAGGCCCGCTCGATAACCTCTCGCGCAAAACCAAGCCCGCCGACCAGCTCGACGACGACATCGACCGAATCGTCAGCCAGCACCTTGTCGTAATTATCGCACAGCAAATCTTCAGCCAGGCCCGTCTGCCGAGCGACGGAGAAATCCAGATCGACCACATATTTCAGCTCGATATCGCAGCCTGAACGCTGGGCAACAATATCCGCGTCGCGGGTAAGTATGGTAGCTGCAGCCCCGCCGACCGTTCCACAGCCAACTATCGCCACGCCAAGTTTCACCGAATCAGACATCCGCTATCTCCTGAAATCATCAACAAAAACAATTCGCTGAAATCCTATAGGCCAAGGGCTGGAATATCAAGATGCATTC
>JAOZNE010000232.1:0-3227 GCA_029933955.1 Phycisphaerae bacterium | reverse complement strand
ACACGCGGCAACTCTTGCCAATAATCTTCGACAGTTATACCATTGGGAATTACTTCGCAGTTTGTATCAACGCCAAGCATTCTGTAGCTGTCTGTTTCAAAGTCGGTTAAACTTATCAAAGTGTTGGCTTGCCGGAGAATCGGCTTTTCAATAAAACGAATAAAGGTGCGTTTTTTCAGAGGTCTATATTTTAGTTGTTTCGGGTTAAACACGCCGCGTTGATGATAAAAGAGGGGCTTTCCATATTTGAAAGCTGCCCTGACAGCTGCGTGCGTCGGATAAATAAAAGGCAAATGAGTATGGACTATATCTACATTCGGCACAAGTTCATCCAACGCCGAACGCATTCGAGGGGCATATAGGTAGCCTATGGATTTTGATATATAGGGAATGAAAAATAGCCATTTCTTCAAAAGCCCCTCACGCTTGAAATACCAAACCTCTACCCCGTTTACATCAATAGCCTGGTCAGTGGGAACGTCCAAATCCTCGTCAAGATTACTATTGGTTGTAAATACGGTAACCTTGTGTCCTTTCTTGACGAGCATTTCAGCCTTAGCCGAAACGGAAATAATAGGCCCGCCAATGCGATAAGCCGGTTTGTATCCATGTACTGTATACAAAATATGCATTCATGCTCCCTTGCGTTATCTAAGCTTCACGATAGCCGCGGATTGAATCTCTATACACCGTTTCATAATGCTGGGCCATTTTGGGTATGGACCATTCCTGGCTTTTCTGTTTTGCAGCCAAGGCACGATTTTTCGAGGCATCAGTATCACGCAATGCCTGAATAATGGCATCGGCAACTTGCTGTATGTTTGAAGGCTCAACGAAAATGGCGTAATTTTCATTAACAATTTCACGATGCGCGGGGATATCTGAGAGTATGAGTGGGCAGCCACAGGCCATGGCTTCTATGACGGCATTGGGACATCCTTCATACGCACTTAGCGACACAAAAACCGACGCTTTTTTCATTAGGGCCCAGGCTGAACTGGCCAGTATATGACCTGTAAAATAGACATTCGCATCCAGCCCCAGCCGATGCTTCAACTCCTCCAATTTGGAACGATCCGGGCCTTCCCCACACAAAACTCCCAACGCATTTTGTTGCAGCCTGACACGAGTCAGCGATTCCAATAAAGCCCCCATACCTTTGTGTTCTACAATCCGGCCAACACATAGCACAATGGGTGCCTCTGACTTCACCATTCCGGGGGGCAAAGCTGCCACGGTTTTATCGATCTCACCCAATGGCAGGGCGTTTGACACGATATAACGACGACCATCAGGCAGCCTCTTTTTCCAGTATTTATCGCCGCCTTGGGAATTCGATACAATAGCACTTGCGCCAGAACCGACCAGAATTCGCAAGCGATTTTTCCAGGTTGGCTGATAACGTAGCACTGAACTAGGCTCGCGCAAGACCCAGGGAACCCCGCCGAGTTTCGCAGCCAGGCCACCCAGAATGTCCATTTGTAAAATCCAGGTGTGTACAATGTCCGGCTTGATGCGACGAATCAGCCGAGCCAACTTCCATGACAAAAATGGGCTATAATTGGATCGTGATTTGAGCTGATGCAGCACAACTCCGGGCAATTCCGGACGCCCAGGCCCTTCCGCCAAATAAGCAACATGAACCTCATGGCCCATACGCACCAACTCCGGCGCCAGATACCCAAACTGCCTCTCAGCACCGCCCTTGGAAAGATGCGGAAGAATATGAAGAATTCTCATTCGCGCACCTCTTTATCGTTCTGAGCTATACCATGTTCTGGAGATGCCAATGGTTTTAACTTCTTGCGTGAAACCTTCCTTTGGGCAAAACGCCTGGAAATATCACGGCGGGGTAAGTATGCACATATCCGGCCTGTCGTTTCGTCGCAACTAAAAACATATCTGGGATAATAGATGGCTGCGAAAATCATCCCAAAAACTACATAGAAGACACGGTTGTCAAGTGTGCCCCCAGTAACTACAAACAAGAAAAGCAGAACAGCGATAAATTGAACGACGGAATTTGTCCCAAACACCTTTTCCACGGCACGCCGGCTGCGCTTGGCGTAGAGACTGATGCACAGCAGGCCGAAGACGAAAGGATACAACACGCCATATTCCATGGCGAGGGTCAACGCAGTGCTATGCGCAGAGAGAGTGATCGTCCCGTTTTTTTTGTAATGGATATCCGAACCGAATCCATGCCCCAGCAGAGGTTTGGATTTGACGAGCGACAGATAAACAGCTTGCGCATCCATTCGTTCTTGAACACTTTTGTCTTCCTTAATGCTCCCATGGCTCAACTTAAAACTTAAGAGCGTTTCCACGCGGTCGATCAAGTCGTATTCTCTGCGGGCGACCGAATCACTCTTGCTAGACAAGTAGTAACGCGTCCCGATAATCCCACCAGCCAAACAGGCCACCAGGATACTCATTTTCAAAAGATATCGGCCACTCGCAAATCGTTTTCGCCACGAATATGTGAGGATAAGTGCCACCGTGATAACAGCTATAAGTATGCCAATTCTCGATCCTGTGATGAGCATTGCAAACAGGAACGCCATAACCACCGGCACCTCAAGTAAGCTGTTTTTTCGTTTCCACAAGGCGAACCATGCGATGAAGAGAAATCCAAAAGCAACGGCAAGGCGATTGGGCTGCATAAAAAAACCAATTGCCCGACCCTGTTCCACTGTCCTGGCATTGGCAAGGGCGCCAACCGCTTCGAAGTACTGCGGCGCCATCATGCTCAACGGCATTCCAACGATGGTAACAATCAAACTGACGAACATCACCCGACGCATAGCCCCCAGGCCATTGGATACGGTGTAAACCACGCTGCCAAAGAACAGTGAGAAATAATACAGAAGCAGGCCAATTTCGCGGACATCAAATGAGGGAGCGTACAGAAGAGTAAGGAGTGGCCAGAGCAGCAGGACAAACAGCCAACCTCCCATGCCCACTCGGAGAAAAAGAGGCTTCGAATATCTGATCTTGGCTACCAGGTAAAAAATATTCAGCACGAGCAGCACAAGGCTAACCTGCCCGATCGACACGCCAACCTGCGGCGCGATGAAGCGGAAAAGCCCTGTCGCGTTCAAGATAAGGACAACAAAAAATAGTTTATCAATCATCGGGACTACCTGTGGCCGAGCTGTAATACAGTCGGCGTCTAGCTCTTTTTTGCCTGTAGAAAAACTCCGCTGGTGGTGAAATCTTCGTCGGAA
>JAOZNE010000042.1:0-12302 GCA_029933955.1 Phycisphaerae bacterium | reverse complement strand
AACTGATAACTGATAACTTTTTCTAAGGAAAACCGATGGACAAGCCGCAAGCGTATCATCCGAGTTTGAGTCATAAGGACGTTACTTTCGCTATATCCAAGCTGGGCGTAAGCAAAGCCAATACGAAAATCTGGCAGCTTTTGCTCCTGGGTATTTTGGCGGGGCTTTATATAGGTTTTGGCGGGCAGCTGTTTCTCGTTACCGTCGCAGCTGGGCTTGGCAAGATTCTCGGCGGAGCTCTTTTTAGCGTTGGCCTGGTGCTGGTTATTATCGCCGGGGCTGAGCTGTTCACGGGCAATGTTACGATCCTCATCGGCGTGTTTTCCGGCATGATCCCCAAGCGACGGATGTTGCGAAATTGGCTTACGGTCTACATCGGCAACTTCATAGGTTCGGTGGCCTTCGCGGTGCTGATGGGGCAAACAGGCCTGTTCGGCAGGGCTGGCGAGCCGAACAGCCTGGGCGAGCTGGCGGTGAAAATAGCACACGCCAAACTCGCTATCCCGTTCACCGAGGCGTTCGTCCGCGGGATTTTCTGCAACATGCTTGTCATCCTCGCGATAATCATGGCCATCATGGCCAAGGACATCGTCTCGAAAATCTTCGCAATCATCCTGCCGATAACATGCTTCGTCGCGTGTGGCTTCGAGCATTGCGTGGCCAACATGTACCTGATAACTGTCGGCATGTTGGTCGACGGCACGGCCCTGCACCAGACGTATCCCATGTTCGAAAACATCCTGCCCGTTACGCTGGGCAACATCGTCGGCGGCGTCGCCATCCTCATAATCCATCCCAACAGAATTTCACAAATAGGCCTATTGCTAAAACGAAAGAAAGCTCAAGCCTCGAAATGATAAATATGAACAATCAAAACGCAATCGTGGTATCACATGATTGAGTCTAAACGAGACGAAATACTTCTTGGGCAGGAGACGGAACGGGTTTTGGTGGTTGGTGTTATCCTGCCAAACTCCACAGCTGACCCGCGCGACCCGTTGGGCGAGCTGCGAAGCTTGGCGGCCACCGCTGGGGCGGAAGTTGTCGACCAGATTCTCGCCAAGCGCGACAAGCCTCACCCCGGCATGTATGTTGGCAAGGGCAAGGCCCAGCAGATAGCAGACCGCTGCGAGCAAAACGAAATCGACTGCGTCCTCTTCGACAACGACCTGGCTCCGGGTCAAATTCGTGAGCTGGAAAAAATCACCGACTGCAAGGTCGTCGATCGCAGCGAACTTATCCTCGACATCTTCGCCGCCCATGCAAGCACCGCTCAAAGTCGACTCCAGGTCGAACTGGCCCAGCTGGAATACACCTACCCCAGGCTCACCGGCATGTGGAGCCATCTCGACCGCCACGGCGGCGGGGTTGGCACGAGAGGCCCCGGCGAGAGACAGATCGAAACCGACCGGCGAATCGTGCAAAAACGCGTCAGCTATCTCAAGGAAAAACTCGCAGCCATCGACCGTCGCAAGCTTCGCGAAGTCCGTAGCCGGGGCGAGTCGTTCTGCGTCTGCCTGGTGGGCTATACCAACGCGGGCAAGAGTACTATGATGAACCTGCTGACCGGCACGGGCACATACGTCGCGGACAAACTCTTCGCGACGCTCGAGACAAAAACCCGCAAGTGGAACCTTGCCCAGGGGCGCGACGTGCTGCTGAGCGACACGGTCGGGTTCGTCCGCGACCTGCCCCACCACCTGGTAGCCAGCTTCCGCGCGACGCTCGAAGAAGCTATCCACGCCGACCTGTTGATCCATGTGGCCGACGCTTCGCACGAGCGAGTGGACGACGAAATAACAGCCGTGCGGAAAGTGCTGGCTGAGCTTGGCTGCCCGCGCGAAAACGAACTGCTCGTGCTGAACAAGATAGACAAAATCCTCGACCCAACTCTTTACGCGACCCTGAGCAAGAGGCATCCAAACTCGCTGTTCGTCTCCGCTGCGACGGGCAAGGGAGCGGACGAGCTTCTGGACACGGTCGCCCAGCGGGCCAGCGGCTCGCATGTTCGCGTAAGGCTCCAGGCCAACTTTCGCAACGGCAGGCTGATGAGTTACATCGCGCAGCACGCCGAGATAGAGCGGCAGAATTACGACGACGCCGTGGTCGATATCCGCGCGAATATCGCAGCGGAGAAACTCGAAATCCTGCGGACATTTGGCCAGGATATCAGCATTTCGCAGGAGTAAGGCAAAAAAATTTTTCGTGGATAACCTGTTGATAAGTCCATATATCTTTGCGGGGACGTGTGTTGTAGCGGTTTTTCCTGCCCGATTGTCGGCACAAAAAAGTGGCGGTTTTTCTTGAACTTGGCCGATACCTTAATTAGAGTAGGAGGCCAAAATTGTCCAGCACAATTACGTTTACAATGCATCACTGGGATCGGATGATAGACACGCGCACAACCAAGGTGCTCGGCGCGCTGCTCGTTGCCATGACCGTCGGAGCTTTGCTCTTGATGGCGATGGAGTCGCAGCCGCCGCGCCCGAGCAACGAGATACTCGCGAGCATTCGCAGCTCTGCTGCGGTGGGCGGTGTGGTTGCCTCGTCGCGCTGGCGTCGAATCGTCGTGAACTCTTCGCTGGGCGGGGCTGACACGCTGCCGGGGCGGTCTCATTTTGTAATCTCCGCAAAGCCCGACGCGACGGGTTGGCAGGTCAAGCCAACGAACCTTTGGCGACAGCAGAGGGCGGGGCATCACATTTATGTCGCAGGCCGGGATTTCAATTCCGACAGCATCGGCGTTTGCCTCATCGGCGACTTCTCCACCAACAGCCCGGGGAGCCAACAGTTCGAAGCTCTGCTGGGACTAATCCGCAGCTTGCAACTCAAGTGCGGCATCCGAGCGGAAAACATCTACCTCGCCAGCGAACTGACAGCCTCAGCCAAGCCGGGCCTGGCCTTCCCCGTAGGCGAGTTCAACTCCCGCCTGGGCCGATAAGAATGTAGTACAGCCGCCCCCGGCTGTGTTTTGCCGTAGCATGGACGTCTCGTCTATGTTTTTTTTTGTTATTCCCGTGAAGGCGGGAAGAACAAGATAACGTGAGACGTTAATGAATAATGATTGCGGAAGCTTTTATGCTGATTGATTTGAGAATGTTTTTTCAAACGCAGCGGTGAGTTTTTTCTTGTCCATATTCCAGGCTATCACGGCCAGGGCTGTTCCCGAGTCGGCGCCTTTTATATTCACCGCGGGCTTGGTCAGAAAATCTCCGCCAGCCAATTCTACGAACACAGGCCCATCGCCGAAATCTACATTGCCCTTCAATCGCAGCATATTTTCGCTGTAATCCGCCAGCGTTTTCATAAACGCCTGCCGATTCACTGGCCTGCCTGTCTGGATACTGGCAGAGAAAATATTCACCGGAGGCCTATCGCAGCGGCGAGTGTCCATAGCGGAAATCGGTTGGAGCGAGTTTAGCCAATCCATGGACACGCCGCCCTGGGTAACGCTTATCTGCGGGGCGCGAGGGTTCATTTCCCCGAGCAAAACACGGAGCTGTTGCAGCTGGGCGGGGGAGACCAGGTCCGTTTTGTTGACGACCAGACCATCGACACTTTCAGCCTGTCTGCGAGCAGCGGCCATAAACGCGACGACCTTCGTAAAATTTTTCGCGTCGATAAGCCCTACCGTAGCCTGGACGGTGAACTGCTCAGCCAGGCTTGGCACGTCGGAAATCAGCGATAAAACGTCAGCGGGTTCCGCTATGCCGGTCGCTTCGATTAGCATGATATCAGGCCTGGCCTCGGCGATATCCTGAAGCGTCGCGACGAGCTGGAGCTTGGTACAGCTGCAGAACAGGCTGCCACTGTTTATCTCATATTTTTTTCCAGCCCGGGCCGAGTCCACCAGCGACCCGTCCACGCCAAGGCTGCCGAACTCGTTGATAACCAGCGCGACCTTGCGGCGAGCAATCTCCGGCAGGGTAAGCAGATGATTCACAAACGTAGTCTTGCCCGAGCCAAGATAACCCGTGATGAGAATGATCGGAATTTTCGAAGACACCTTCACACCTTCTTACAGTATATCTTTGATCCATTCCTTGACGATGGACGCCTCTGGCACGTGGTGGCTGGACCTCGTGCGATACTTGGCCGAGACGACCGCGGGGGTCTGCTTGGGCAGGACGCCAAATGCGAGGATATCCTTGTCGTCGCTGATAAGCTTCACGTCTATCTCCACGCCGAGTTCAGCCACAGCCTTGTCTACATTCGCCCGCAACTTCTTGGTGTCTTCCTGACTGCAATGATCCGGCGAGCACAACAGGTACATCCTGCCACGCCGGCGGGCAATTTTGATCCGCATCTTCTCGAGGATTCTATCCCGCACAGCTTTGAGAAGCTCGTCGCGAGCTGGAATTCGCGAGACAAAACGTATCTGCCCATCGATACAAATCGTCGGGATATTGCGAACCATAAGCGACGTCATAAACACAAGGCTCTCGCGATATTTTATCTTGTGCTCCCGCCATTCGACGATGCCCTCGAACTCCGGCGCGATCTGTTTGACGGACTCGACCATGTACTGGCAGGGAGCGCAAGCTTCGCTGTCGAGCGTGATGATGTCGACGATAACCTTGTCGCTCTGGCCATAGTCGCTCATGTCCAGCAGGTCCTGACTCACCTCTTCCACAGCCATGGCTTTGATAGCGTCGCGCTCGTATGGGTCGTGAACGACCTTGGTAACCGCTTCGAGATTTTCCACCGGCGTGTCGAACGGCAGGTCGCACCCCGGGGCAAGAATGAACCCTTTCTCGCCGCCGATTTCCATACACTCGATGGCGTTGCGTTGTGCGTCGATGGGCTTGCCAAGCAGCAGCACAGTCGTCAACTGCATATTGCCGCCAAAGCTAACCCCACGCCCAAGACAAATGTCCTTGATCGTATCGAGCGGGATATTTTCGTCAACGGATACGTTGTCAGGCTTGCAATCGCACATAACATGCAGGTTTTGCTCGGCGTGGCCACAGACGAAGAACGAACTCATAGCCCCTTTTTCATGGATAAAATCGAAGACCGCGCTGGCAGATGGGCCGACGAATTCCTTGAATTGGTCCGGGCCGATTTGGCTGGTCATGGGGTCGACGACGGCAACGATGTCGCAGCCCGCTTCAATATAGTATTCGCTCAGTGCATTGCAGGTAGCGGTGCAAAACTCCATCGTCGCAGCTATTTCCTCGGGGGCGTCGAACATTTTCATGAAAATATCGGTGCCCATAAGGTGCAACGCCAGCGTGAACGGGCCTGTGATTAAGCCATATAGTGCGATGTCCGGATTGGCCTGCCGCAGCTCTCGCGTAGCTTGGAGAACCAGCGGAATTCGCCCGTCATCTCGGGTTGGCACGGAGATTTTGTCCAGCGAAACTCCGCTGCTCAGCGGATGGCTGGTTACAGCTGGGGGCGTGTCGTCAGACCAGTTCAGCTCACAGCCAAACGTCTCAGCCTCGATCTGCAGGTCAAAGGCGACCGGAATACCGTCAGGCTGATACCGCTCAATCGCAGCCTGAACGCCAGCGACCATTTTGTCGGAACTTTTGAGAAACTCCGACGCGGAGAAGCCCAGAATCTTACCGCCATGCACACCGACAAAAGGTACCCACGGCGTCCGGTCCACCTGCTGCAATTTCATCGCAGCCAATACTCGTTCTTTACCAGTCACAGCTAGTACTCCCAATTTCAAAGTAGCCAAATTAAAAAACGTCAAGGCGGTGATTCTATGAGCTGATTTTTGTTTGGCAAGTTCTATTATCGTAAACTTTCACATTTTTTGCGGAGCCTCATTGCGGGAATGACAAGAAAAAAACAGAAAAAACATGGGCGAGACGCCACCCAATCAACCAGTCAACCAGTTAACCAGTTAACCAGTCAACCAGCCACCGGTCTCATTCCCATGGCAGGGCGATGCGGTCTACGCCTTTGGCTCCTGATTTCGCCGGGGTTGGGTCTTTGTCAGCTGGCAGGGCTTGGCCCTGACGAGATAATTCCAAATAGATAGCTGTGGGTTTATCGTCGGGCATTGCTTGTTGACAGGCTTCGAGCAACTCTGCCGCCTGGGCGTATTGTCGCTGCTTGAAAAACTCGATCGCCCGCGTAAAGTCAGCCAGGGCGTCGCGAAGTTTTGGATCGAGCTTGTCCCCCTGGCCTACGATTTCCCATATCCACAAAGGCCTGGCCTGGCCCGTAACGTAGACCCGACCCATAGGCCTGCCCAGCAGCTTAGTGTCGTCGTCGCAAGCCTGGGCCTGCTCGGCGTCTCGCCAGGTCGCTTCGTCCACGAGGATATTCGAGTTGAAGAATTTGTTAGCTGCCTCAAGCCGGGCTGCGAGGTTCACGTTGTCGCCGATTGCGGTGTAGTCCATCCGTTGGCTTGAGCCGCAATTGCCCACCATCGCCTCGCCGGTCGACACGCCTATCCGCACGACCAGCTGGGCGGGGTATCCTTCCTGGGCCAATTCCTCATTCAGCTGGGCTACAGCCTGGAGACACTCGACCGCTGAGCGGATAGCTCTGCTCGCGTGGTCGGTCTGGAAAATCGGCGCGCCGAAAAACGCGAAAATACCGTCGCCGAGGAACTTGTTAAGATAGCCTCCGTGTCGGGTCTGGATAACGTCGGTCATGCGGTCGAAGTATCGGTTGAGCAGGCGGACGGTTTCCTCAGGCCCGAGTTTTTCCGACAGCGACGTGAACCCGCCCAGGTCGGAAAAGACGAAACTCAGCCGACGACTTTGTCCGCCAAGCTGGGCCAGGGACGGGTCCTCCAGCAGCTTGTCCACCAGCTCGGGCGAGAGAGCATGGGCGAACATGTCCCGGATGTGTCGCTTGGCCCGTTCCTCGGTGAGCTGTCGATACGCGGTAACCACCAAAAAACTGGCTAACATCGCAGCTGGCGGCGCTATCATCACCAGCCAATATCGCCATAGGCCAAACAGGACGAAGGCGTTTATTATGTAGTACGCTCCCGCCAGTGCAACTGTGCTCGCCCCGGCCTGCGGCACGGGTAGCCGAGCAGCCAACAGCGAGACCAACGCCCCAGCCAACATGATAGCAAGGATATTCACCGCCGGGGAACTTTGGCGGATGAATCGCTCCGAGAGGATGGTACCCAGCGCGTTGGCGTGAACTACCACGCCGGGCGTTCGCGGGCTTATCGGGGTCGGCACGAAGTCCGGCGCGCCGGTCGAGGTCGAGCCTATGAAGCATATTTTCCCCGCGACCCGTTGGCTGACTTTCTCGACTCGCTCTGCCAGGCGACGTTGGATTTTCTGCTTTCTGTCCGGGATAGTATCCAGCTGGGCGAGTATCTTTTTCGCCCGGGCCTGGGCTTGGGCGTCGGGGGCGAATTTTTTCAGCGTCTCGGGTTTGCGGAGCGTCGCGACGAGCCTGGCTGATAGCTCGGGCAGACGAGCTTCGATGTCGTCCTCCGCCTGGCGAAGCGTCGCAAGAGCCTTGGCCTGGTCCGGCGCCCCAGCGGGGTCGAACAGCTGCGACCAGAGATATTGACCCTCTGCCCGCACGCGAGATTTGTAAATTTCGTCCGACTGACGCAACAGCTGGGCTAACTGGTGCGAAGCCTCGGCGTCGCCGGGGGGCAGGACGTCCTCGGGAAATCCCAACGCGAGAAACCGCATCCGCAACAACTGTGCCAAGTCGCCAAGCCTAGCCAGCCGCCGACGGGCCAACCAAACCTCCGCAACGTAAGCAGCGGAAATATGCCCCGGGCCAACCTGCCCAGCCTGGTCCAGCCAAGACCACCGCGCCCAATTTACGAGCATAGCTCCTGCCCGGTCAAGCGGTATCGACAACTCCGCCCCGTCAGCTCCGCGTAACTTCAGTTGGCCTGGCTTGGCTGATATCGACACGGGCCCATGCCTGGCTTTGTAGACATCCAGAGCTACCGCAAAAGCTAGTTGCGGATAAATTTTCCCATCGCATCTGGTTAGCAGTTGCACACGCCTGGCCATGCTGTCAGTGTCGGGCACAAAAGTTACGAACCCCGACCCGTAAGCAGCCCGGCCCAGCGACAAGACCGGCGGGGTCATCTCGCTATTGGAAATCTCAAGCCCAGCGACAACCTGGCTGGGCAGAGCTAAACGCTCCAAGGCCAAGATCGCCCGGCGACGCAAATAAATCTGCGAGAGTTTTTTGACATCGATATCGAGTTTTGTCGCAGCGGTTCGGTTGGCTGATTCGTATTTCTCGCGAAACTCCGCGAAACTCATATCGGGATTTTGGTTCAAAAGCCTGGCTGCAAACTCCGCCCTGGCTGGGGGCTGGGCCAATATCGCAACGTGCATCGGCACGAACACATCGCCGCCTTGTCGGATAGTTTTTGCGAGAATGGCGTCGTCGAAAACCGCGTCAGGCTGAGTGTCAACTGCCCGGCTGGAACGGTCCCACCGCGAAACTTCCGCAGCAGGGTTGACGTAGCGAACCTGCTGGGGCGTGGGCAGAATGATATCCAGCACAACCTTCCCGGCTCCGCAAGCCTGGAGCGATTCGACAACCCCCGCCAGGGTCTCCCTGGGCCAGGGCCAACGACCCAGAGCGTCCAGGCTGCCGTCGTCGATGTCGATATTGACGATGCCCTTGAGCGACTTGGCCTGGCTGTGGTAGCGGAATCGCAAGTTCAGCGCCAACAGCTCAGCCCGGTTGTCCAAGCCCAGCAGGTGCAACCCCGCAATCAGCACCGCCCCAGCCAAGCCCAGCAAAAACGAGCTTCGCCAGGTCGACTTTGTCGCTGTCCGTATCCGTTCGGTCATCCCCAGAGTCTACCTGCCAACCAGGCCGGTAGCAAGCGGAAGGACTCATATATCCAATATCCAACACAGAATATCCAAGGATGGAGGAAAAAGAAACGAAAACGAATTGCACGAATGGTTTTTGAGCACGGAGCACAGACGGTTTGCCCAATACCATAGCTATCGAAATCGGTATGTAAATTTTCCCAGTCCACCAGTCCACCAGTCAACCAGTCAACCGTTTTTTGATTGGACGGCTAATCCTGTCGAGAGTACACTTTCCCTTAAAGGATTGTGGGTACGGCATGGATGCTGAACAAAAATTATTGTCGCTGGCGGGGGATGTTTCCAGTTCTGCGGGGGCTTTGCCTGCCTTGCCCGCTTTGCGCGAGATGCTGGAGCAACTTGGCTTGGCGTGGGATTGTCCGGACTTGGCCTGTCGCGTGAAGGTGGTTTACAACTCCAGGCTGACGACGACACTTGGCCGGGCTGCGATTGCGGACATGAGGCTGGAGTTGAACCCGCGTCTGCTGAGGGAACACCCGACCGAGCTGGCAGCTACCCTGGCCCACGAGGCTGCCCACCTGGTGGTGCACATGCGATACGGCAAGGTTCCGCCACACGGACGAGAGTTCAAGACGCTCATGCGGGCGGTGAACCTCTCGCCAAAAGCTACGCATTCCCTGCCAGTGGAACACCTGCGAAAAAATAGGAAAGCGGGAGCCTGTCGCACAATTCGGGCCTGACAAAATTTGACAAGTGAATAATACGCGTTTGGTGGGTATAACGCGGCCAATGGATTGATTTGAGCACTGAGCCTGTTGCACAATTACCCAAGATTTTCATAAGTCCTTTATTTGTGTGGAACCAATCGACGCAAAATAAGGACTTATGTTAATTGGCTGGAATTATGCAACAGCCCCGAGAACGAGATTTTTGAGTCACCTCTCTTACGCGGCTATCGAATCCAATGGTTGGATTCGAGAATTATTGTGCAACAGGCCCAAGAAAAAGAAAAACATGGACGGGACGTCCGCGCTACGCATGGGCAAGATGCCCGTGCTACTGCTTGGCTTGGGTTATTGCTTGGAGCATCGCTCGGGCTTTGTCCAGCGTTTCGACGTATTCGCCCTGGGCGGTCGAGTCTGCTACGATGCCTCCGCCGACCTGCACCATCGCTCTGCTGCCCGTGCAGATAGCGGTGCGAATAACGATGTTCCACTCAGCCTGGCCAGCTACGCCGACGATGCCGATGCAGCCTGTGTACACACCGCGAGCGACAGGCTCGATTTCGTCGATGATTTCCATCGCGCGGATTTTCGGCGCGCCGGTTATCGACCCGCCCGGGAACGTCGCCCGCAACAAGTCCGCCTGGCCCAGGCCCTCCAGCAGGTCGCCCTCGACCGTGCCAACGAGGTGAAATACCGTCGGATGGCTTTCCAGGCTGACCGGGTCCGTCACGCGAACCGAGCCGAACTTGCACACCCGCCCGAGGTCGTTGCGGAGCAGGTCGATTATCATCGCAAGCTCGGCGTTGTCCTTTTCGCTGGCAAGCAGTTCAGCCCCCGCTGCCCGGTCAGCTGCAGGCTCGCCGCTGCGCCGAGCCGTGCCCTTGATAGGCCTGGTTACCACGTGGCCATCCCGACATCGCAAAAAAAGTTCCGGCGAGCTGCACAGCACCGCGCAACTCTCACCGCCAGTCTCGAACGCCAGGTAGGCTGAGTACCAAGCTGGGTTGACTCGCCGCAGTTGTCGATAAATTTCCAAAGGCTCGGGGCAGGGGTCTACCTCAAACCGCTGTGAGAGATTCACCTGGAAAATATCGCCTGCTGCTATGTAGTCGATGCACCGGGCGATGGCTTGGCGATATTCATCGGGCGAAAAATTCGACCCGGGCAGCTTGGCCTCGCGGGCTGGCGCGCTGGGCGGGGTTGGCGTCTTGGTTTGGGCGTGGCTATCCGCTTTCGCGAGCGCTAGAATTTCTCGCAGCCTGGCTCCAGCTTGGTTTGGCGGGCTTGGCTCGTCGAAGACCAACTCGACGATGTGCCAACTCCGCTCGAGAGTGTCAAACAGGGCGATAGCGTCGTAGAAGCCCAGCCTGAGGTCAGCTAGCGGCGTGTCTCGCTGGGCTTGACTTGGCAGGGTCTCGACGGTGCGGGCGATCTCATAGCCTACGTAACCTATCCAGCCCGGCAGATACGCGGGCCTGGGCTGGGCGACAGGCTTGTCGCATAGCGAGATACATTCAAAGGCCTGATTCAGCAAGGCCCAGAGAGTTTCGTTATCCTCAGCCAGGCAGCGGTTGGCCTGGTCGTAAGCCTTGCCCCCGCGAACTTCCAAAACTTCCCGCGGGTTGCAAGCTGCGATGCTAAATCGGCCTAGCGATTCGTGCGAAGCTGAAGAGTCCAACAGCACCGGCGAAGCCAGGCCTGCAAGATGCTCCAACAAAGCCGTAGGCTCGTCAGGCCCACTCACACGCGCAACGCGCAGGCTGGCTCGGATTTTCCCACACCGCCAATTCATAAAAGCCTAGTTGCCTACCGCCCAGGATTGTATTTGTTGTTTCGTGCATTCCCTGGCGACCTTGGCTGCAGCTTTGGTGAGTTCGTCGTCGCTTGCATCAGCCCGGGCGAGGTGTTTTTCCAGCACTTCCATATCGCCAGCTTGGCCCTTGGCGGTGAACTTCAAAACGCCCAGAGCGAGTATGCCCTCAAGCTGCCAGGTACGGTCGGCGTCGTTGTCGATGATGTTGAAAATGTCGCCCGGATTGGCTTTGGCTGCCCAGACGACGCGGAATTTCTCAGCGAACTTTTTGCCAGCCTGGGCTATCGTAGCCGCCTGCTGCCCAGCTGCGGCGGCTTTGTCTTTGTCGCCCTTTTTGCGATAGCAGACCGCAAGCCTTTCGCAGGCGCGCGACTGAATATCCATGCCCGCAAGCACGATATCAGCCCGGCGTCGTTCGTTCATCATCTGCCAACCCAGCACAAACTCGCTGGTCGCAGCTGCGATAGCTTGGCCGATTTTGCCTTCGCGGTACTTGTGCACGCACAGGCCATCCAAGGCGTCGGCGAGGTTTTGCAAGTCGTCCCTGCCGTCAGCCTGGGCGGTTACCTTCAGTTGTTTTGGCGTGTAGACGAAGGTGAAGAGCATGTCCTTCTTCAAGCTGCCGGGGGCGATAAGTTTCAGCAGCTTCTCGAACTTGTCCAGCTGATACGCTCGCAGCAGGCCTTGCTCGCGGTCGACCAGGTCGCAACCCTCGCGGAACTCCTCAGCGTTTTCGCGGTAATACGCGACAGCCTTTGCATAGTCGTCCCCCGCGTTGCCCGAAGCTGAGGGCGTATAGCCTACGATAGCTTCGATATCCCCGCCGGGCGAGACAAGCTCCATCGCGCCGGATTTCGTGGTAGCTTCGCTGGGCTTGGTAGCAGAGGGCACGAGCACTCTGACAAGCACAAAAGTAATCAACGCCCCAGCCAGGCCCGTCGCGATAATCCATCCAAGTTTGTTACCCATATTCAGCTCCCTGTTCAAAAAAAGTGGCTATGCAATTTGTTGGTTAGTTGA